>CAYXKI010000078.1:0-7520 GCA_964465095.1 uncultured Ruminococcus sp. | reverse complement strand
AATATGCAAGCAGATGACGTGCAAAGCCGTCAGGCGGTCTTTGTGCGGTGTTGCCTTATACATGGGAATTGACGAAGAAAAGAGGAATTGTACAAAGATGAGCAAAAAACACAGCGGGGTACGCAGAAAAAGGAGCGTGCGGAAAATGCAAAAGAATCTATTTTCTTGGGCAATGTGTATGGCAGCAGCAACGATGCTGGCTTGTACCGGTTGCTCCGTGAACAAGGAAACAGACAGCAGCACCGCAGAGGAGACCGCTTCGACAGAAGCGACAAAGGCAGTTTCCATTGATGAAATTGGTGTTACCGCAGATGAGGAAGACCTCTGTGACACTTATGATAGCTTTGACGGAGAAATCACCTTGGAGGATGACAACTCTACCGTAACCGGCGATACAGACGGCGTGACGATTGACGGCAATGTGGTTACAATCTCCAAAGGTGGCACTTATCGCCTGACCGGTTCTCTCAGCAATGGGCAGATCTGTGTCAGTGGTTCGGAAAAGGTAAAACTTTACTTGGATGGAGTGACTGTTGCAAATGCCACCGGTGCAGCCCTTGTTTGCACCAACGAAAAACGCACCATTGTTTCTCTGGCAAAGGATACGGAGAACAGCTTTTCGGATGGAGAAGAGGCAGAAACCACCACTGTGGACGATACAGAAATTACGCCCTGTGCAATTTATGCCCAGGATAAATTGACCATCAACGGCAGCGGTAGTCTGGCAGTAAATGGACTGAGCCAGGATGGAATTGTCTGCAAGGACGATTTGAAGCTTGTGGGTGGAATGCTGACGGTGCAGGCAGTGAAAAACGGCGTAAAGGGAAAAGATTGCGTGGCACTGTTCGGGGCAGATGTAACTGTCACTGCCGGCAATGATGGCGTAAAGTCTACAGAGAACGAGGACGAAACCAAAGGCTTTCTCCAGTTGGAATCCGGAAGCCTGACGGTTACTTCCGGGGGAGATTGCCTCCAGGCAGAAACCCTTGTCTGGATTGAGGATGGCACGTATACACTGACCAGCAATGGCACAGCAACTGATGCAGAAACCGGCGATGCCAACAGTGCAAAAGGCGTTCGTTGCAGCGGAGATGTTACCCTGTCCGGAGGAAGCGTCACCATGGATACCCCGGAGGATGGCATTCATTGCAGTGGGATCTTTACCATGGAGGATGGAACGCTGTCCATTACCAGTGATGCAGATGGTATCCAGAGTGAGGGCAATCTGAATATCAGCGGTGGCGAGATCAACATCATAACCGATGGCACAGTGGCAAGTTCCGGTGGCAATGATTTCGGTGGCTTCGGCGGTGGCGGTGGCTTTACCGGCGGAGATGGTAGCGACTTTAGTATGCCGGATGATGGGGATTTCAGTATGCCGGACGGTGGTGATTTTAGCATGCCGGATGGCGGTGACTTTAGTATGCCCGATGGTGAGACCCCAAGTATGCCGGATGGCAGCGATTTCAGTATGCCTGATGGGGAAACCCCCAGTATGCCGGAGAATGCCGGTGGTGGCGGAATGCAGCCCGGTGGAGATGGCGGAAACGGTGGTGACTTTGGCGGTGGAATGCAAAAGCCGGAGGATAACGCTGTAAGCGAAGACAGCGAGGACAGCGATGATGGCACAGACGCTTCTGAAAGCGACAGCACCGCTTCTTCTGACAGCAGCACAACCGATTCCACCACAGCAGAAGATGGCAGCAGCAAGGGCTTGAAGTGTGGCAACAACATGGTAGTCAGCGGTGGCAGTATTACCATTTCCTCTACCGACCATGCGGTACACTCTGCCGGAACGATGGAGATCAGCGGCGGTACTTTAGAGATTGACTCTCAGAATAAGGGCATCAGCGCTCACGGCAACCTGACCATTTCAGAGGGAGAGATTACCATTGCAAACAGCACCGAGGGCGTCGAGTCCAAGGCAGAGATGGAGATTTCCGGTGGTAGTCTGCGGATTCTGAATGCAACCGATGACGGTCTGAATACCGGCGGTATGGAGAACAGTCACGCCATGACCATCTCCGGTGGGTATATTTATATCTGTGCAGATGGAGATGGTGTAGATTCCAACGGCACATGGGAGATGTCCGGTGGTACGCTTTTGGTGTGCGGTCCTGTCAGTGGCGCAGACGGCTCTCTTGACGCAGAAACAACCATGACCTATAGCGGTGGAACACTGTTGGCACTGTCTAAGAACGGCATGATGGAATATCCCGACAGCGGCTGCCTGGTTGCCTCTAATTGCAGCGCCTCAGCCGGAGATCAGATCAGCGTACTGGACGCAGATGGCAACGTTCTTGTAACTCTGACAACGCCAAAGGCAGTGACAGAGGTGATTTACGGCATGGCAACTGATTCCTCCGCAGAGGACTATACTGTTGTCATTGGTGGCACCTATGACGGCGATACCAACGAGGACGGCTATGGCACAGGTGGCACAATTACCGACGGCACAGAAGTTTCCGCAAGTGAAGGCAATGGCGGAAGCGGCTTTGGCGGCGGTGGCGGCTTCGGCGGAGGCGGCGGAATGCAGCAAGGCGGCGGAGGACAGGGCGGCTATGACCCCGGTCAGCAAGGCGGCAATGGTGCATCGGATTCTGCTAGCGGAAACGAAGCGTAAAGTAAAGGCAACACCGCACAAAGCATTCTCATATCGAAATAGAAAACGCAGGGAGTGAAATACTCTCTGCGTTTTTTGCGTTATGGGTTTTATGGCAACACCGCACAAAATCGCCAGATGTTCTTTGTGCGGTGTCGCCTTTGTGATTATGCGATTGCAGTTTCTAGCGCAAGGCGCATCATATCGGTGAAAGAGGTCTGCCGTTCTTCCGGGGTGGTGGATTCTCCACGCAAGGGACAGTCGGAAACGGTGACAATGCAAAGGGCTTCCCGGTTTGCAGCAGCGGCATTCAGATATAACGCTGCCGCCTCCATTTCTGTGGCAAGAACCCCAAGTTCTGCCCACTTTGGCAGGGGATTTCCCGGGTGGTAAAAGACATCTGTGGAGAGGAGATTGCCCACTTGTACCGGGAGATCCAGTTTTTTTGCCGCCTGTACTGCTTTCTCTAGCAGAGAAAAGCTTGCAATAGGGGCAAATGTGCCGGGGAGATCGTACTGTTTGGCATAATTGGAATCGGTACAAGCCCCTTGTCCCAAGACAATGTCTCGCAATTGTACCTTGTCTGCCACACCGCCGGCGGTGCCGACCCGAAGAATTCGTTCTACGCCGTATTCGTGGTACAGTTCATAGGAGTAAATCCCGATAGAGGGCATTCCCATGCCACTGCCTTGAATAGAGATGGGCACGCCCCGATATGTTCCAGTAAAGCCATACATGCCCCGTACCTGATTATAGCAGACCGGGTTCTCCAGATAGGTTTCTGCAATAAATTTTGCCCGTAAGGGATCTCCCGGCATCAGCACGGTTTTTGCAATTTCTCCCGGTGCTGCGTGATTGTGTGGTGTCATGGTTTTTCTCCTTTCCAAAATTGTCAGATGTTCTTTGTGCGGTGCTGCCTTAATTTTCCACCGGAACTCGCACCACGCTTCGTGGTGGAAATTCCCGGTCACATCGGATGGAACAATCCATCATGGCATGATTTGCGGTTTCGATTGCTTCGCCCAGTTCATTTTGCAGATCTTCTGCGGAAAGGGTCACCGGGGGCTGTCCGGGAGAGACGATTTCCAGTGTGTCCCCTTTGAAAAAGCGGTTTCGCTGACTGAGATACAGTCGCCCGTTCTCGCTGCGTTGTACAATTGCCACAACGTCACAGTTGCGGACATAGCTGCTGTCCGCATAGCGTTGGATGGCATTTTCTCTGCCGTAGAAAAAACCGGTGCAATATTCCCGATGGCTGACTTGTACGACCTCTTGCAATGCCCATTCCGGAATCGGGTTGCCTGCTTTGACGGCATCCAGTGCTGCCCGATAGGCGTTGGTGATTACCGCAACATAGTAAGCGGATTTGTTTCTTCCCTCGATTTTCAGGCTGTCAATCCCTGCATCGTAGAGTTCCTGGATGTGTTCAATCATGCAAAGGTCTTTTGCATTAAAGAGGTACGTCCCCTCGTCTGTTTCCTCTACCGGGAAAAATTGCCCCGGTCTTGTCTCTTCCATGAGATGATATTTCCAGCGACAGGGCTGGGCACAAGCACCACGGTTGGCATCTCGTCCTGTCATATAGGCAGAAAGCATACACCGCCCGGAAAAAGACATACACATTGCCCCGTGGACAAAGACTTCAAGTTCCATGTCGGAGGGGATTTTTGCCCGGATTTCCCGGATTTCCGACAGGGTAAGTTCCCGTGCCAATACTGCACGCTTTACCCCAAGGTTGTAGAGTGCCTGACAGGTTGCATAGTTGACAATTCCCGTTTGGGTGGACATGTGAATCTCCAGATCCGGGGCAAGGCGTTTTGCTTCCATCAGAAGCCCCAGATCTGCCAGAATCAGTGCATCTACCTGTGCCTCCAGCGCCTCTTCCAGAAATCGTGAAAAGGTGGGGACTTCTGTGTTGTGGGGGAGGGTGTTACAGGTGAGATAGACCTTTTTTCCATAGCGGTGTGCCAAAGCGGCGGCTTCTGTAAGGGCTTCTTTGCTGTGAAAGTTCCCGGCAGCCGCACGCATACTAAAGCTGTCTCTTCCCAGATATACTGCATCTGCGCCATAATCCAGCGCAGCCTGTAGCCGTTCCAGATCTCCTGCCGGGGCAAGGAGCTCCGGGTTATTCTTCGGTGTCGTCATCAACATTCTCCTCTGCTGCTTCTGCCTCTGCTGCTGCGGCAGCTTCTTGCTCCTCAGCGACCTTTTCCTGGTTCGCATAATGTTCCTCTAACGTGCGAGCATAGAAGGTCTCTTTGGTGTCAACATTGGCATAGAAATAGTAATAATCCGTATTCTCCGGATACAAAGCCGCATAAATCGCATCTTCCCCGGGGTTACAGATAGGACCACTTGGCAGCCCGGTACAAGTATAAGTATCATAGGAATCATACATACTCTGATTGTAAGAGGTGCTGTGGGGTTTGATGACTTCTTCCACATATTTCGTGGTGGGGTCGGACTGAAGCAAGGGAAATTCTGTTGCATTGTTCAGTCGATTCCAGAAAACAGAAGCAATGGTGGGCATCTGATCGGTACTGCCGGCTTCTGCCTGAATCATGGAGGCTAATGTAATGGTCTGATCTAAGGAAATATTCAACGCATCCATGCGGTCATAATACTCTTGGGTGATTTTGCTGTTAAAGTTGCTGAGGATTTTCTGGGCAACAAGTTCTACGTCCATTTCCTGATAGAATGTATAAGTGTCCGGGAAGAGATAGCCCTCCATGCGATAGAACTTCTCGTCCTGAAAGCTTGGGAGATAGGACTCATAGGCATAGCCAAAGGTTGCATCCTCGTTGAAATAGTCCAGGAATTCGTCCGCTTCGCAGACATTGTTCTCCTCCAGCAGATCTGCTGCATCCACAAGGCGAATGCCCTCCGGAAAGGTCAGCGTAACAGAAAGCGCACTGTCCATGGGATCGCTGATAAGTTCGCTGAGAATGGTTTCATATGCCATATCCGGGCGCAACTCGTGATCTCCGGGCTTGATTTCCTTGTCCTTGTCACTCATTCCGGCAATGGTAACAAAAAATCCCGGCTTGCTGATAATCTCTTCTTCCTGAAGAATCTCTGCGATCTCTTTTACCGTTGCCCCATCGGGAATGGTGACAATTTTGACAGAACTGTCGCTGTTGATCCCAAGAAGATCCCGTCCATAGACAATCATCAGGCTAGAGAGGGTGATTGATACTGCAAGAATGACAATAATCATCACAAGGGCACTGATTACCCGATGTTCTCGGCGGTGCTTTCTGGGCTTGCTGCCGGTTCTGTTGTGCGAAGCCGGTTCCGGGTGAAAGGGCTGGCTGTCCCCCTCCAGATCGTCATAGAGAGAGTCGTTGACATGATAATTTCTGGAATACGTGCTGCTGCGTTGTATTTCCGTGGCAGAAGTAGCAGAGGACGCAGAAGCATATGCCGGTTCTTGTTCATATTCCGGGGCAGGTTCTGTCTGCTCCTCTTCCGGTTCATGATACGCCATCTGTGCAAATTCCGCTTCATAGGCAGCCATTTCTGCTTCTTGTTCCTTGAGAGAGGACTTTGACGTAGCCGGGGCTGTTTTTGGTGCAGGTTCTTCCGGCTGTGTGGGGGTGGGAGTTCTTGTGGGCATGGTTCTTCTTTGCTTGCTGCCGCTTGTTTCCCGTAAAATTTCGTTTAATAATTGCTCTCGGTTATAGTCATTTTTATCCATTCCATACCTCCAGGCAAATTTCACTTGCCAGTCCGTCCAGGGGCTGGTCTGTGTCCTCCATGGGGACTTTTTCTACGATATAGTTTGTTGCACCATACCCCAACCGCAAAAGTCGGGGGTATTGTTTCAGAAATCGGTCATAATATCCTGCCCCATATCCAAGCCGCCCACCGGTTTTGTCAAAGGCAAGACCGGGAACAAGACAAATGCCGGGTTTGGTACGATCCGGCAGAAGCAGCGGCAGAGTCGATAAAGGTTCTAAAACCCCGAACGCCCCCGGTGTTAGCTGACTTTTCCAGTCCTTTGCAGGGGAAAGCTGATGAAACGCCATCTGTCGCTGTGGTAAGCACCGTGGAACAGCAACTTCTTTTCCACATTGCAGGGAGAATTCCAGAAGCCGCTTGGTGTCCGGTTCTTGTTCCAGAGAGACAAAGCAAAATAGCTGTACACAGTTTTTATAGTACGGACTTTCCACAATCCGTCGGAACATGGCTTCGTCCAGAGCGGCTTTTTTCTTCGGGGAGAATGCCTTTCGTTTTTGCCGCATTTCCGCTCTTAGCTGCTGTTTGGCAGCAGCACATTCAGTCACAGAGAATGGACGCACGGATCTGCGCCTTGGTGTCTTCGCCCAGAAGTGCGCCAACCAGTTCCAGACCAAAGTCTACTGCAACCCCTGCGCCTCTTGCGGTGATAATCGTTCCGTCTTTGACAACGCCGGTTGTACCAATGGTTGCCCCTTTCAGTTCCGGTTCAAATCCGGTATAGCAAACCGCAGTTTTGCCCTCCAGAAGTCCCTTGTGCCCCAGAATCGACGGTGCAGCACAGATTGCGCCAATCCACCGACCGTTTTCGCTGCAAAAGTCGAGAGCAGCCTGTACCACCGGGGAGGCTTCTTCGTTTAATGTGCCGGGCATCCCACCGGGGAGCACGATCATTTCTGTCTCGTCTCCAAGCACGAGTTCATCTGCGGTAATGTCCGCAGTAACCGGGATTTTGTGAGAACCGGTGACAATTTTCCCGGTGACTCCTACTGTGGTAACAGAACACTTGGCACGACGGAGTAAGTCAATGGGTGCAAGTGCTTCTACTTCTTCAAATCCATCTGCTAAAAATACATAAATCATAGGAATCGTCCTTTCATTGTTTGTTGTTATCGTGCAATCGCCGTCCACTTCTCCAGAATCTCTACCGGATAATAGGACAGCTTTGATTGACGCAGCC
>CAYXKI010000077.1:0-7556 GCA_964465095.1 uncultured Ruminococcus sp. | reverse complement strand
ACGGAAAATATGCAAGCAGATGACGTGCAAAATCGTCAGATGTTCTTTGTGCGGTATCGCCTTAAGGGAACAGAGGGCACTTTGATGGTGTCGCTGTTTCTTGAAGAGGAAGATGAAGCTAATCCCCGATGTTCTGTTTTTGAACAGAATACTGGTGTGATAGATTGGAAGTTCTGTCCTTGGGGCAGGATGGAAAATTAGCCTCTGCTGTAGCGGCAAAGGGAGGGAAATGTAAGTGGCAGAAGTTCGCGTTGGTAAGAACGAGTCTTTGGACACCGCTCTGAAGCGCTTTAAGAGATCTTGTGCGAAGGACGGCGTAATCGCTGAAGTTCGTAAGAGAGAGCATTATGAAAAGCCTTCGGTAAAGCGTAAGAAGAAGTCTGAAGCTGCTCGTAAGCGCAAGTATTAATAAAAACTAGCGATACACAGCATGCGGGTGCACTTGGTAAAAGTGCGCCCGTTTTTTGCAAATAGACCTTTGGTGGCATTGCACAGTGTCGCCTTTGAATCAGGAGGTGAATGTGGGATGTTGTTTCGTGCAACACTGGCACTGAAAAGTGTATGCGATATTACGCCGGAATTGTTGGAGCGATTTGGCATCCGGGGATTGCTTCTGGATATTGATAATACGCTGACCACCCATGATAATCCTGTGCCGGCAGAGGGCGTAGAAGCATGGGTTGCCGGAATGCAGGCTGCCGGAATCTCTCTGTGTCTGGTGTCCAACAACCATCCTCCAAGAGTAGCGCCTTTTGCAAAGCGACTGGGGCTTGACTATGTATGCGAGGGGAAAAAGCCTTTGTCAAAGGGGTATCGAGAGGCAATGGAACGGATGCAGCTTCCAAAACGTGCCCTTGCAGCGGTGGGAGATCAGATTTTTACAGATGTGCTTGGGGCAAATTTGTTTGGAGTGCCTTGTATTTTTGTGTTTCCCATGGAATTGGAACAGACAAAATTTTTCAAACTGAAGCGAAAATTGGAATTGCCGTTTTTGCCAAAGGAGATCTATACGATGTCAGAAGGAGACGAAGAAAAATGATAAAAAAAGTATTGGTGATTCATGGTCCGAATCTGAATTTGTTGGGAGAACGGGAACCAGGGGTTTATGGAAATACAACCTTTTCCGAACTCAATGAACAGATTCTGGACTGTGCAGAAGAACTGGGCTTGACTTGTGAGATTTTTCAGTCCAATCACGAGGGCGCAATTATTGATAAGCTTCATGCAGCCAGAAAAGAATTTGATGGCGTGGTAATCAATGCCGGTGCGTATACCCATTACAGCTATGCCATTCACGATGCCATTCATGATATTCGGATTCCTTGCGTTGAGGTGCATATCAGCAATATTTATGCCAGAGATGAATTTCGTTCCCATTCTGTGCTGAGTCCTGTTTGTGCAGGAACAATTGCCGGATTTGGAATCAATGGCTATTTTCTTGCTCTTCACGCATTGAAAGAAATGTGAGGTGACGTGCTGTGTGCAGTCGTATTGAAGCACTGATGAAAGCACTGCCCAGTTCTACAGATGCAGCGCTGATTCAGTCAGATACCAATCGCTATTATTTTACCGGAATGCAGTCCTCTGCCGGAACATTGCTGTGTTTTCGGGATGCAGCCTATTTGCTGATTGATTTTCGATACATCGAAAAAGCACGGGCGTGCGTAACTGCTTGCGAGGTAGTGGAACAGCATGATTTGTATGTTCAGGTAAAAGATCTGTTGCAAAAGCATAATGCCAGAGTGGTTTCTGTGGAGTCGACCCAGATGACACTTAGTGCCTATTCCCGATGGAAATCCCATTTGGGCAGACGGATTCGTCTGGAGTACAGCGACAACTTAAGTCGCCATATTGCACAGCTTCGTATGGTGAAATCGGAGGAGGAACTGGAAAAAATCCGGGAAGCCCAGAGGATTGCAGAAATTGCATTTCTGGATATTCTCGATTTTTTGCGACCGGGAATTTCTGAACGAGATGTAATGCAGCGTCTGAATCATGTTATGTTGGAATATGGTTCGGAGGGGGAATCTTTCCCTACTATTGCTTTGACCGGTGCAGCAACTTCTATGCCCCATGGAGTCCCTTCTGAGGAACGGACTCTGCGATCAGGAGATTTTGTGCTGATGGACTATGGTGCAACGGTAGAGGGGTATCATAGCGATATGACAAGAACGGTCTGCGTGGGAAGACCAAGTGAAAAAATGCAAGAAGTTTACGAAATTGTGTTACAGGCGCAACTTGCAGGATTACAGACAGCGAAAGCCGGGATTACCGGGCGAGAACTGGACAAGTCTGCTAGAGAAATTATCGAAAAAGCAGGCTATGGGGAGACTTTCGGGCATTCCTTGGGACACGGAGTCGGCTTGGAAATCCACGAACAACCGGGAGCATCTCCGGGATCGGAACAGATTTTGGAGCCGGGAAATGTTGTAACTGTAGAGCCGGGGATTTATCTGCCCGGAGAATTCGGCGTGCGGATTGAAGACTTTGTTGTTATTACAGAGCAAGGCTGCGTAAATCTCACACACGCAGAGAAAAAGCTGCTTGTGGTTTGCGGATAGTACAGATCTATCGCAAAATATAAAATTTTCAGGAAAAGTCTTGCAAAAGACAAAGATATGTAGTATAATAAGATCAGGATAATACCGCACAGAGACCGCCCGACGGCTTTGCTGTGGTGTCACCAGAGGGGCTTTTGAAGAGAGCCCGATATTAAACGGAGGTTTCATTTTATGATTTCAGCAGGCGATTTCAGAAATGGTGTCACATTTGAACTGGATGGCAATGTGGTACAGGTGATTGAATTTCAGCACGTTAAGCCGGGTAAGGGTGCGGCTTTTGTTCGTACCAAGTATAAGAACGTAATTACCGGTGCGGTAGTAGAGCGTTCCTTTAACCCGACAGATAAGTATCCTACTGCGTTTATTGAACGCAAGGACATGCAGTATCTGTATAGCGAGGATGAACTGTATTACTTTATGGATATGGAAACTTATGAGCAGTTGCCGATTGACAAGTCCAAGCTTGGCTCTGCATTCCAGTTTGTAAAGGAAAATATGGAAGTCAAGGTTCTGTCCTATAAGGGCAACGTATTTGGTGTAGAGCCGCCGAACTTTGTAGAACTGGAAGTTACCGAGACAGATCCGGGCTTCAAGGGCGATACCGCAACGAACGCAACAAAGCCGGCAACACTGGAGACAGGGGCAGAGATCAAGGTGCCGCTGTTTATTAACCAAGGGGATATGATCCGTATTGACACCAGAACCGGTGAATATATGGAGCGTGCATAAATTAGAACAAGTTCTTACAAAAACAGGAGGAATGCTGTATGAATCTGACGGATAAAATGGCGTATTTACGTGGTATGGTTGACGGCATGGAACTGGATCTGACAAGTTCCAAAGAAGGCAAGGTGCTGGGCAAACTGCTGGATATCATGCAGGATGTAACGGATTATGTAACAGATCTGCAAACACAGGTAGACGAATTGACTGAGGTTTGCGATGTGTTGGATCAGGATCTGGGCGACGTTGAGGATGTACTCTACGAGGATGACCTGGACGAAGAGGATGACTTTGATGAGGACTATGACGACGAGGACTTTGACGATGAAATCCAATATGAGACAGTATGTCCTACCTGCAACAATGTAATTGCATTAGACGAGTCGATTCTGGAAGAGGGCGAGATCCCATGTCCTTGCTGTGGTGAGATGTTAGAGTTTGACTATAGCGACTTGGACGTAGATTTCGACGACGCAGAAGATACAGACGGCGAATAAGCAAGAAGCCTTCTCTGTTGGATTTTGCAGGGAAGTAGAGGCTTTCATGAAAGCAAGTCGGCAAGCTTGTCGACTTGTTTTCTAATTTATGGATTTTCACGGATTTTCAAAACTCGATTTTTTGAGGTGACAGAATTGTTTCAGATTTTAGAAAAGAAAAAGCTGAACGACGCAGTAACACTGATGAAGATGGATGCGCCGCTCATTGCAAAAAAGGTACAGCCGGGACAGTTTATCATTTTCCGGTTGGATGAATTCGGGGAGCGTGTTCCCCTGACAGTTGCAGATTTTGACCGGGAAGCCGGAACAATCACGCTGATTTTCCAGGTTGCCGGTGAGAGTACAAGACGTTTCTCTGCATTGGAGGCAGGCGATTCCATTCAGGATCTGGTAGGACCTCTTGGCGTGCCGACAGAACTGCCGGAGGGTGCTAAGTCTGTCTGTGTCATTGGTGGTGGTGTAGGGTGTGCCATCGCTTATCCCCAGGCAAAGCATCTTCACGCACAGGGCTTGGAAGTAGACACAATCGTTGGATTCCGCAGCAAGGACATCGTCATTCTGGAAGACGAATTCCGTGCTTGCAGCGACAATCTCTATCTCTGTACCGATGATGGTTCTTATGGGACAAAGGGCTTTGTCACAAATGTATTGCAGGAACAGTTGGAAAAGGGCAAGAAGTATGATGCAGTAATTGCAATCGGCCCTGTTCCGATGATGAAGTTTGTGTGCAAGACAACAGAACCTTTCGGCGTAAAGACCTTGGTTTCCCTGAATCCGATTATGATTGATGGAACCGGGATGTGTGGTGGCTGTCGTGTTACCGTTGGTGGAAAGATCCGCTATGCTTGCGTAGACGGACCGGACTTTGATGGGCATCAGGTGGACTTTGATGAACTGATGCGTCGTAATGGCACCTATCGGGAACAGGAACAGCACGAATGCCGTTTGTACGGGAAAGGGGAACAGTAATCATGGCAGCAAATTTTAATATGGCACAGGAAAAAGTGCCCATGCCGGAGCGTGACCCGAAAGAACGTGCACGGTGTTTTGAAGAAGTCGCAATGGGCTATAGCGAAGAGCAGGCAAAAGAAGAGGCAACTCGTTGCCTGAATTGTAAAGCGAAGCCTTGCGTTAATGGCTGCCCGGTGGGCGTGCCGATTCCGGATTTCATCGCAGCAGTTGCAAAGGGCGATTTCTTTGGTGCATATGATATTATTCGTACCACCAACAGCTTGCCGGCAGTTTGCGGTAGAGTATGTCCCCAGGAGAATCAGTGCGAGGGCAAGTGCGTTCGTGGGAAAAAGGGACAGCCGGTAGGCATTGGTCGACTGGAACGGTTCGTTGCAGATTATGCAAGAGAACACGGTTATACCGGAAAGCAGCCGGAGATTCAGCCAAATGGGAAAAAGGTTGCCATCGTTGGTGGTGGTCCTGCCGGGTTGACTTGTGCAGGAGATCTGGCAAGACTGGGCTATCAGGTGACAATTTTTGAGGCATTTCAGGTAGCCGGTGGCGTATTGATGTACGGCATTCCGGAATTCCGTCTGCCAAAGGAAATTGTACAAAAGGAAATCAGTGCACTGAAAGACCTTGGCGTAGAGATTCAGCCGGATATGGTTATCGGAAAGATTCTCTCTGTGGATGAATTGATGGCATCCGGATATGACGCTGTCTTTATTGGTTCCGGTGCAGGTTTGCCTCGGTTTATGAATATTCCGGGCGAAGCATTGGTTGGCGTATGTTCTGCCAATGAGTACCTGACTAGAATCAATCTGATGCATGGATATGATCCCCAGTATGCGACACCGGTAATCCGCTCGAAGTCTGTTGCTGTTGTCGGTGGCGGTAACGTTGCAATGGATGCTGCCAGAAGTGCACTTCGTATGGGTGCAGAACACGTTTACATTGTGTACAGACGTTCTGAGGCAGAGATGCCGGCACGTCTGGAAGAAGTACACCATGCAAAAGAAGAGGGCGTAGAGTTCCAGAATCTGTGTAACCCTGTAGAAATCCTTGGGGATGAAAACGGCAGAGTCAGCGGAATCAAGTGCATCCGGATGGAACTTGGCGAACCGGATGAAAGCGGTAGACGGAGACCGGTAGAAGTTCCGGGCAGCGAGTTTGTACTGGATGTTGATACCGTAATTATGTCTATCGGTACTTCCCCGAATCCGTTGATTTCTTCTACTACAGAGGGACTGGATACGAATCGTTGGGGCTGTCTGGTCGTCAACGAAGAGATGGCAACCACAAAGGCAAAGGTTTATGCCGGCGGCGATGCTGTTACCGGTGCGGCTACTGTTATTCTGGCAATGGGTGCCGGAAAGACCGCAGCCGCCTCTATTGATGAAATTCTTCGTGGAGAGAACGCCTGAGCCGCAATGACAAAGGAGAGAAATTGCATATGAGAAGACTTGCAAAAATTGGCTTTGCAGTGAATACTGCTTTGATGACCGCTGCACTGACAGGCGTAACCGCTTATGCAGAGGATAGCACATCAACCACATCAACGTCTGGTTCTATGGGTACAGTTGGATATCTGATCTTTATGGTGCTGTTGTTCGCCGTAATGTATCTGATTCTGATTCGTCCTCAGAAGAAGAAAGAAAAGGAAGCCAAGGCAATGCAGCGGAGTTTGCAGGTAGGCGATGAAATCGTTACCATTGGTGGAATTGTCGGTCTTGTGGTACAGGTAGGGGAAGATACTGTTGTAATCGAAACTACCGGAAACCGCAATAAGATTCGTCTGAAGAACTGGGCAATCCAGGAAAATCTGACTATGACCGAGAATACCAAGCGGGAACAGGAAGCAAAACTGGCTGCTGCAAAGGAAAAAGCTGCGGCAAAGAAGAAAAAGAAGAATAAGGACGATGACAACTCTGATGATCAGGGGATGCTGAAAGACTAAGAACTTGTTCTAATTGTCTTGAAGAAATCGTTTTGAAGAAAGGCAACACTGCACAGGCTTTGTGTGGTGTTGCCTTTGAATTTGTTCTTTGTGTGGTGTTGCCTTTATCTTTTTCGGTGTTTTCTCTCTCCATTGACACCGCAGATTCCGCCAATACCACTGCTTGCGACAAGAAGCACAGCCCCAAGCCAACTGCCCGGTTCTCCAAGCCAGAGGAAACCGATTCCTGTACGAAGCAAATAGAGGGAGATTCCACAAGCAATCCCAAGAAACAGTCCATGTCGTCGCCTCCAAAACCCGGCGAAATATCCCACTGCGCCTCCGGCAAGAACAAGCCCAAGGGCTGCCAGAAAGGTGATCATTTCTGCACTTACCATATCCGCAATTTGCAAAAGTCCGGCTACGGCGATCCCCCATACAAGAAGCGATGCACTGCCAATTGTCATGGTGCATAGCAGAAAGCAGACTTGTTTCTGTCTGGGTGTAGGTTCTTTTTGTTTGCGTCTTTTTCTCATAAAAGGCTTCGTCCTCCTTTGTTGCCTTTGCTACTATATGAATAATATATGTCAACAAGAACGGGCATAATGTAAATTTTTCTCCGATTTTAGATGGAATGCTTGAAACAAAGGGGAAATCGTGGTATAATGAGATTAAACTTTTTTGGGGAGGGTTCTGTAATGAAGCATATCAAGACCATCAATGCTGCAAATCTGAAGGCATCTGCTGAAAAGGGTGGCTGCGGTAAGTGTCAGGCTTCTTGCCAGTCGGCATGTAAGACTTCTTGCACCGTTGCAAACCAGAAGTGTGAGCACTAAGAACTTGTTCTCATAGGATTTGTGCATGGATTTTCGAGCACAATTTTGATGA
>CAYXKI010000076.1:0-7667 GCA_964465095.1 uncultured Ruminococcus sp. | reverse complement strand
AGTTCGTGCGAAGATTTCCGGTACTCCTGAACGCCCACGTCTGTGTGTATACCGCTCCACCAAGCACATCTATGCACAGTTGATTGATGATGTAAACGGGGTAACCCTGGCATCCGCATCCAGCATGGATAAGGCGTTCGAGGGTGTTGGCGGCAACACAGAAGGCGCACGCAAGGTAGGCGAGATGATCGCAAAGCGTGCTCTGGAAAAGAATATCACGGATGTTGTCTTCGACAGAGGCGGCTATCTGTACCACGGCAGAGTGAAAGAACTCGCAGACGGTGCACGTGAAAACGGACTGAAGTTCTAAACAAGGGAGGTATTACTTTGGCTAAAATTGATCCGCAGGGTCTCGAACTTGAAGAAAAGGTCGTTTCCATCAATCGTGTTTCTAAGACCGTAAAGGGCGGTCGTATCATGAAGTTTGCAGCTCTTGTTGTTGTCGGTGACGGCAATGGCGTTGTAGGCTTTGGTCTCGGAAAGTCCGGCGAAGTTCCGGATGCAATCCGTAAGGGCATTGAAGATGCCAAGAAGAATCTGATTCAGATCCCGCTGAAGGGCACAACAATTCCTCACGAAATCGTTGGAAAGTTTGGCGCAGGCGAAGTTCTGATGAAGCCGGCAGCTCCCGGTACTGGTGTAATCGCCGGTGGTCCGGTTCGTGCTGTCATCGAAGTTGCAGGTATCAAGGATATCCGTACCAAGTCGCTGCGTTCCAACAATCCGTGCAACGTGGTACGTGCAACCATTAATGGTCTGGCTTCTTGCACAACAGCAGCAGAAGTTGCTGAAAAGAGAGGCAAGACAATTAAGGAAATCTACAAATAAGGAGGGTGCGAAATGGCAACAAAGAAAATCAAGCTCGTAAAAAGCCTGATCGGTCGTAAAAAAGATCAGGTTGCAACCGCAGCGTCCCTGGGTCTGAAGAAGGTCGGCGATGTAACGGTACAGCCTGAGAATGAGGCAACCCTCGGCAAGATTCAGAAAATTTCTCACCTCGTAGAGGTAACAGAGGCATAAGTAAAACGCTAAGGAGGTGCACATACCATGAAGCTTCATGAATTGTCCCCGGCTCCGGGTTCGACGAAAGAAGTCAAGAGAATCGGACGTGGTCACGGTTCCGGCAACGGTAAGACCGCAGGTAAGGGTCACAAGGGTCAGAATGCCCGTAGTGGCGGCGGCGTAAGAATCGGTTTTGAAGGCGGTCAGATGCCGCTGACCAGACGTATTCCGAAGAGAGGTTTTAACAACATCTTCGCAAAGGAGTACGCAATTGTAAACGTGTCCGACCTCAATCAGTTCACAGAAGGTACTGTTGTTGACGCAGAGCTGCTGATTGCAGCAGGTCTGATTAAGAAGGCTTGCGACGGCGTAAAGGTACTGGGAGATGGTGAGCTGACAACTAAGCTGACTGTCAAGGCTGCAAAGTTCACAAAGAGCGCAGCCGAAAAAATTGAAAAGGCTGGCGGAAAAGCAGAGGTGATGTAACCGTGTTTAAGACGCTTCGAGATGCGTGGAGCATTCCGGAAATCCGAAAGAAGCTCCTCTACACCTTACTCATGCTGTTGATCTTCCGTCTTGGAAGCGCTGTAGTTGTTCCGTTTCTGGACACCTCTACAGTAAGCACCTGGATGGAGTCAAACGCTACCGGCGGTAACTTCCTGGAATATCTGGATATCATCACCGGTGGTGCGCTTTCCCAGGCTACTGTATTCTCACTATCCATCACACCCTACATTAACGCATCCATCATTATGCAGTTGCTGACTTATGCACTGCCTCCTCTGGAGCGTCTGCGGGACGAAGGAGAAGAGGGACAGAAGGTTCTCAACAAAATTACCGCTGCTGTATCTCTGGGTCTGTCGGTATTTATGTCCTTTGCATATTATCTGACCCTGAAAAACTCCATGGATGCAGTGGTTGATGGCGGTTCTACCATTAAGAACGTCTTTATTGCATGTGTTATCGTACTGAGCTTTGTTGCCGGTACCTCCATCGTTGTATGGATGGGCAACCGGATTAACGATAAAGGAATCGGAAACGGTATTTCTATGCTCCTGTTTGCCGGCATTCTTGCAAGATTCCCGGTAATGGCAGGTACTTTGGGCGAATTGATCAAGGAAAATCCGCAGCAGTACTTCTTCGAAACCCTCGGCATTCTTGTTCTGTTCATTGCAATGATTACTTTTATTGTATTCATGAATGCAGCAGAGCGCCGGATTCCGATTCAGTACGCAAAGCGGGTTGTGGGCAGAAAGCAGTATGGCGGTCAGTCCACACACATTCCGGTAAAGGTTTGCATGAGTGGCGTTATGCCCATCATCTTTGCAATGTCCTTTATGTCATTGCCCAGCACAATCAGCCTGTTCAAGCCGACTTATGACGACCCGACAGGCTTCTGGCAGAAGTTCTATAACGGCTTCATCAACTTCTTTAATACAAGAACTGCAAGCTATGCAATCGTTTACTTCATTCTGATTATCGCATTCAATTACTTCTATGTATCAATGCAGTATAATCCCATTGAGATTGCAAATAACCTCCGCCAGAGTAACGGTGGTATTCCGGGTATCCGTCCCGGTAAGCCCACATCGGATTACATCCAGCGTGTCCTCTCCAAGATCACCCTCGTGGGTGCTGTCTTCCTGGGCATTATCGCAATCTTCCCGATTGCACTGACCTGGATGGATTCAAACCTTGGCTCCCTGGCAATGGGTGGTACAACCATCCTGATCGTTGTCAGCGTAGCATTGGAAACTGTCCGCACACTGGAGTCTGAAATGATGATGCGTCATCACAAGGGCTTCTTGGAATAAGAATTTACGACTACAATCAAGCATGATTTAGCATGAAGGAGGCATATTCCTATGAATCTGATTCTCTTAGGCGCACCGGGTGCCGGCAAAGGCACTCAGGCAGAAAAAATTTCTGAAGCACTTTCCATTCCGCAGATTTCAACCGGCAATATGCTGCGTGAGGCAGTTCGCACCGGTACAGAATATGGCGTAAAGGCGAAAGCTGCCATGGACAGCGGTGCATTGGTTTCTGATGACATTGTTATCGGAATCCTGAAGGAACGCATTGCACAGGACGACTGCAAAGCCGGTTTTATCCTGGATGGCTTCCCAAGAAGCGTACCCCAGGCAGAAGCACTGGATCAGATGGGGGTTCAGATCGACAAGGTTCTGGAGATCTTTGTTCCCGACGAAACCATCAAGACCCGTGTTTCCGGCAGAAGAGTCTGCGAACTGTGTGGTGCAACCTATCACATTCAGTTTAAGCCCAGCAAGGTAGAAGGTGTCTGCGATAAATGCGGTGGCAAGACCATCATCCGGAAGGATGACCAGCCGGAAACGGTTCTGGATCGTCTGGCTACCTATCATAAGACAACAGAGCCGCTGAAAGCTTATTATGAAAAACAGGGTAAGCTCGAAACCGTAATCGGTCAGGAAGAAGTGGCAGATACAACTGCACTGACATTGAAGGCTGTGGGCGTAGAATGAGCGTAACCATTAAATCTAAATCCGATTTACTCAAAATGCGGGAAGCAGGCAGAATCGCTGCCTGTGCACTGGAACATGCCGGCAAGGTGATTCACCCCGGAATGACAACCAAGCAGCTTGATCGCTCCATTCACGAGTTCATCTTAAGCTGCGGCGCAGTACCCACTTTTCTGGGCTATGGCGGGTTTCCAGCCAGTGCCTGCATTTCGATAAACGATGAAGTGATTCACGGCATCCCAAGTGCGAAACGTGTAATCCATGAGGGTGACATTGTCAGCATTGATGTGGGAGCAACCTATAACGGCTTTGTAGGGGATACAGCGTATACCTTTGCCGTTGGCGACATTTCAGAGGAGGCAGCAGATCTGCTCCGGGTTACGGAAGCAAGTTTGTATGCAGCCATTGAAGCCGCAAAAGTAGGGGCTCGCCTGGGAGATGTGTCTCACACCGTGGAAGAGTATTGCGGTTCCCGTGGATACGGTATCGTACGGGAGTACTGCGGTCACGGAATTGGCCACGAAATGCACGAAGATCCGGAAGTGCCGAACTATGGCAAGCCCGGTCACGGGATGCGGCTGGTGCCCGGTATGACGTTTTGCATTGAGCCGATGATTAACGGCAAAGGCGACGGCGTTCGTGTACTCGGCGACGGCTGGACGGTTGTGACCCGCAGCGGTTCACCTGCGGCGCACTTCGAACATGAAATCGCAGTGACCCAGGATGGTCCGGTGATTCTGACCAGAACCTGATGGAGGAGTCCCTATGGAGCTGACAAAAGGTCTGGTGGTTCGTGCCCTTGCCGGACGGGATCGGGGCGGCTATTTCGTCGTGCTGTCCACAGAAGATGGCTATGCTGTCATTGCGGACGGAAAGCGTCGGCGGCTTGACGCACCGAAGCGAAAAAACATCCGGCATCTTCAGATGACCTGTGAAACAGTGGAATTGGAAGGTGTCACGGACAGAAAACTCAGAAATGTGTTGAAACAATATCAGTAAGAGAAACCCGTCGGGGAGGTTATCAATTTGTCAAAGCAGGACGTAATTGAGGTAGAAGGCATCGTTTTGGAATCTTTGCCCAATGCAATGTTTAAGGTGGAACTGCAAAACAAGCATACCATCTTGGCACACGTTTCCGGCAAGCTGCGGATGAATTATATCCGCATTGTACCCGGAGACAAGGTGACAGTAGAGATGTCACCCTATGACCTGACAAAAGGCAGAATCACTTGGAGAGCCAAGTAAGGAAACCGTTTTCATGGTTGTAACCATCGTTTCCCATAAACCGCAGCAGGCAGCGCAGCCGGCTGCACAGTTGTTCCGAGAAGGAGGACAGTTGCAATGAAAGTAAGACCTTCCGTAAAGCCGATTTGCGAAAAATGCAAGGTGATTAAGCGTAAAGGCAAAGTAATGGTAATCTGCGAAAATCCGAAGCACAAGCAGCGTCAGGGCTAAGCTCGGGATTTTTAACATGGAGGTGCAGGAATAATGGCAAGAATAGCAGGCGTAGACCTTCCGAAAAACAAGCGTGTCCAGATCGGACTGACCTATATTTTCGGAATCGGCCGCAGCACAGCAGATGAGATTCTGGCAGGTACCGGCGTAAACCCGGATACTCGTGTCAAGGATCTGTCTGAAGATGACGTAGCAAAACTGCGTGATTATATTGACAAGAACTGCGTGGTTGAGGGTGACCTCCGCCGTGAAGTTGCGTTGAATATCAAGAGACTTGTGGAAATTGGCTGCTACCGGGGCGTTCGTCACCGTAAGGGTCTGCCGGTAAGAGGCCAGCGGACAAAGACAAACGCAAGAACTCGCAAGGGTCCGGTAAAGACCATCGCTAACAAGAAGAAGTAAGGGAGGGTGTTTCGTTTTGGCACAGCAGAAAGGCAAGAAGGTTGTTATCCGTCGCCGCAGAGAGCGTAAGAACATCGAAAACGGTGCGGTACACATCCAGTCTACATTTAACAACACCATCGTAACCATTACCGATACCCAGGGCAATGCCATTTCATGGGCAAGTTCTGGCGGACTCGGCTTCCGTGGATCCAGAAAGTCCACACCGTTTGCTGCACAGACAGCAGCAGAAACTGCTGCAAAGGCAGCAATGGAGCACGGTCTGAAGTCGGTAGAAGTATATGTAAAGGGTCCGGGATCCGGCAGAGAAGCTGCCATCCGTGCTTTGCAGACAGTAGGTCTGGAAGTTAAGATGATCAAGGATGTTACCCCGATTCCCCACAATGGATGCCGTCCGCCCAAGAGACGTCGTGTCTAATTACAGGAGGTGCTAGAAAATGGCAGTAAGCAGAGAACCGATTCTCAAGAGATGCCGCTATCTGGGTATCAGCCCCATGGTAATGGGTATCTCCAAGCAGTCTAACCGCAATCCGGGCGCAGGCAGCCGTAAGAAGGTTTCCGAATACGGAATGCAGTTGAAAGAAAAGCAGAAGCTGAAGTTCATCTATGGCGTAGGCGAAAAGCAGTTCTATCATCTGTTCGAGATTGCAACAAAGATGGAAGGCAAAGCAGGTGACAACCTGATCGCATGCCTGGAGGCTCGTCTGGACAGCGTTGTATTCCGCATGGGTCTGGCGCTGACACGGAGAGAAGCAAGACAGCTAGTAACACACGGTCACTTCACCGTAAACGGCACTCGTGTAGACATCCCGTCTTATCGTGTAAAGGCTGGGGACGTTGTTGCATTGGCTGAGAACAGCCGTACAAGCGACAAGTTCAAGGATGTCGTAGAGCAGACTGCGGATCGTACCGTTCCGGTATGGATCGAAGCAGATAAGGCAAACTTCTCCGCAAAGATCGTTCGTCCGGCAACACCGGAAGATCTGGATTATGAAGTAGCAGCACATCTGATCGTCGAGCTGTATTCGAAGTAATCATTTCCATGATACGGAACATGAAAAAGTGTACCGGGTTTTTCACGTGTGGAAAGACTCGAATCAAACCACAGAGCATAGGAGGGTGTTTTTATGCTGGAGAAGATTGAAAAACCGGAACTCGACACACTGGATCTGCGCAGCGACGGGAAGTACGGCAAGTTTGTACTGGCACCGCTGGAACGTGGCTATGGGATTACCCTTGGTAACAGCCTGCGGCGTGTACTGCTCTCCTCATTGCCCGGCGTAGCTGTAAATTCCGTGAAGATTGACGGCGTACACCATGAGCTGAGCACCATCCCCGGTGTAAAAGAGGATGTAACAGAAATCATCCTGAGCTTGAAAGGGCTGACGGCAAAGCTGTACGGTGATGGTCCGAAAACGGTTTACATTGAAGCAGAAGGCGAGTGTGAAGTCACTGCCGGCGATATTAAAACCGATTCTGAGGTGAACATCCTGGATCCGGGTATGCATATTGCAACACTTGGCAAGGACGCAAAACTCTATATGGAAATCGTGCTGGATCGTGGCAGAGGCTATGTTTCCGCAGAGCGCAATAAACAGATGACGAATGCACCGATTGATGTAATTGCTGTTGACAGTATCTATACTCCTGTGCTGAAGGTAAATTACAAGGTAGAGGATACCCGTCTTGGGCAGGTCACAGACTATGACAAGCTCACCCTGGAAGTATGGACAGACGGAACCATCTCTGCAAAGGAAGCCATCTCACAGGCAGCCAATCTCCTCAACGAGCATCTGAAGCTGTTTATTGACCTCTCTGATGAGGCAAGTATAGCGGAAGTTCTTGTGGAAAAGGACGATAAGGGCAAAGAGAAAATCCTTGAGATGACCATTGAGGAACTTGACTTATCCGTGCGTTCGTTCAATTGCTTAAAGCGTGCCGGAATCAATACCGTGGACGATTTGATTAACAAGTCGGAGGAAGAAATGCTGAAGGTGCGCAACCTGGGTAAGAAATCCTTTGATGAGGTAAGAGAAAAGCTTCAGTCACTGGGCTTTGACCTTGCCAGTGAAGAAGATTAAGACGCAGAAATTGCAATCGGGCAAATCTGTCGGATTCTCAGAATTTAAAGACACGGAGAGGGCGTAGGCAAGCTTATCCCGTTTGTTTTGAGGAAGAGATTCTGATGGCGTTGCCGTTTGAGAAAGATGCGTATGGGAATAAAACTTTCGTGCAACAGCGTGGAGGGCTTTCAAACAGGGAAGCTTCTCCGGGCTGTGGCAACCAAGGAAAAGGAGTGAATAACCATGC
>CAYXKI010000075.1:0-7667 GCA_964465095.1 uncultured Ruminococcus sp. | reverse complement strand
GAGAAAAGCGAAAGCTTTTCGAGGGAGAGCGAACAAGACCGCTCTCCCTTTCTGGGTGTACGAGAAATGCACCGCCTTGGAAATGTTCCGGTGGAACATTTTCAACAAACAAACAAAAAACACACTTTTCTCTGCGTGTTGCCACCCCACCATTGTAACATTTTTTCACACTCCCGTCAAGTATCGCCCTTGACAAATCCACAAAAATGTCGTATGATTATAGGCGATAACGCAATCTTTGCACAGTGTCGCACAAAAGCGACACCATATAAAAACCCCATCGAAAGGAGCGCAGTTTCGCACCATGGAAGAAGAACATCAGCATACCCACGACCAGAAGCAGGCTGACCTTGCCACAACGCTTTCTGAATTTACACCGCCGGATCATGTCCTGGTGGATCTGGCAGAACTGTTTAAAATCTTCGGAGATCCCACAAGAGTGCGGATTCTCTTTGTCTTGTTCCGCCACGAAGAATGCGTGCAGGATATCGCCACAAAGCTTGATATGACCCAGTCTGCAATCTCCCATCAACTGCGCATTCTCAAGCAGTCCAGACTTGTGACAAGCCGAAGAGAGGGGAAAACCATCTTCTACGCTCTGGCAGACGCACATATCTCTTCGATTTTCGGACAGGCACTGGAACATATCTTAGAGTAAAAACTTTCCCTAAATCCCACCAGCTTCTCTTGCTGTGATTTTTTTGAAAAATCTCTTGCATTTTTCTCAGAACTCTGCTATAATGTAAATTGTACAAAGTCATTGGTATTTTGTATGAGCAATTCTTACGAATTTTAATGCTCAAACAACATTTATAAACAAAGGCGGAGGTGAATTCCAAATGGCATATAAAATTACAGACGCTTGCCAGTCCTGCGGTTCTTGTAAGGATGCATGTCCGGTAGATGCAATTTCTGAGGGCGCTTCTCAGTTCGAGATTGCAGAAGATACCTGCATTTCCTGCGGTTCTTGCGCATCGGAATGCCCGTTTGATGCAATTCAGGCTGACTAATCAATGCTGTCGCCGTGCGTTTTTCTGTGCGGTGTCGACTTGATGATCCAATGAAAGCTGCTCCGCATTCGGCTTCCTGCTGGTGCGAGGCGGCTTTTTCTTATAGATAATCCGTAATAGATAAATACAGAAAGGATACGCAAAGTTATGAAACAGATCTGGAATACCGTGTTCAGTCTGCTCCTCAGCGGCACGATTCTGCTTTCTGCCTCCGGCTGTGGCAAATCCGAGAAAGGAACTGTCCGGGATGTCAGCGGTGGAACAACAGAAACCACTGTTACAACAGAACCGGTTTCCCTCCACGATGGCAATGTGGGCGAAGAGTTCAGCTCCCAGGAGGTCTATGTCACCATCGATAATGCCTATCTCTCCGATTATACCTTTACCTTAGAATCAGATGAGCGGCAGTTGGTATTTTTCCAAATAACCATCCGAAACGAATCCGAAGAGGATGTCTCTGCAAACATTCTCTCCCACTCCTATGCCATCAAGGCAGACGGGGCACTCTATGACGGCGTAACCATTCGCTGTCCCAGATTTGTCCTGAAACAATTCGGCGAGGATGCCGAGGACTTTACAGAGGATGTAGCACCAGGGGAAACAAGACAGGGCTATCTCTGCGTTGAAGTGCCCTCCAGCTTTTCCAACCTGACACTGCTCTACTACCCGGCTGCCGGACTGCTTGACTGGTCGGATGCATACACTTTCGATCTTGAAAGAAGCGAACTCCAAAATGCAGGAGATCCGGTAGATGAATTTTAATTTGTTCATTTAATAAGCCGGTATTATTTCAAAAACAAAATAATTTAGTTTTTCGAAATTAAAACTTGACTTTTTCTGAATTGCTGGTAGAATCCAGAGGGTACGAACAAAACCATCCCCTTTGGAAAGGAGCAAATCAATGGAAGTCCTGTTTCAAGAATATCAAACAACCATCCGCACGCTGCAAGCCCGTGTCAAGGGGCTGACAGCAAAGCTGCATCACAGCAAGCTTTCTGAACTGGAGCAGAGAGCGCTTCTCACCAGAATCCGCCTTTTACAATCCGAAATCGCAGAGCTGAAACTCACCATGGAAGAGATACAATCTTATCTCTCCTCGGACTTTGAAAAGGCAGAGATGGATCATGCATAGAGCGTTTCCTGCAAAAGTATCCAGAGCACAGTGGGAGGAACTCTTGTTCTCTCCGGAGCGTGAAGCCCGGCAACAAGAACAAAAGGATCTGGCAAAAATCATTGCCACACAGATGGTACAAGCAGAACTCACCCCACGGCAAAGAGAAATCCTGCTGCTTTACTACAAGGAAAAGAGAACCATGCCGGAGATCGCAAGACTTCTTGGCGTTACGGTTTCTTCTGTTTCCAGAACCCATCGCCGTGCCTGTCAGCATATCAAAGACAGGCTGGCAATTTATTATCGCTTATAAGAGTTTGTGTTCGTAGGAATACAAACGCTGAGGCGACAACGCACAAAGATTGTGCGGTGTTGCCTTAAACAAAATCGGAGGTCACTTTACTACATGAAAACACCGGTCTACGACTTTTTAACACAATATGCAGCATCCAATCCGGTACGAATGCATATGCCCGGACACAAAGGGCGACTTGGTGCGCCGCTACTTCGACAGGCAGCCGCCTTAGACTTGACAGAAATCACCGGGGCAGACAGCTTATTTGAAGCCTCCGGCATTCTGGCAGAGAGCGAGGCAAACGCCGCCTCTCTTTACGGCACTGCCTATACATTCTACTCTTGTGCCGGGTCAACCCTTTGTATCCAGACCATGCTTCTTCTGATGAAGCAAGAGGGGCGATCCATTATCGCCGCCAGAAATGTCCACCGTGCCTTTCTCAATGCGGCAGTGCTTTTGGACTTGTCGGTACAATGGATTTATCCAAGAGAGAGCGACGGCATTCTCTCCGGGGTTTATCACCCGGAGGATTTTGAGAAAGTTCTGGAGAACCTCCATCGTCCGGCTTGTATTTATCTGACCTCCCCGGATTATCTGGGACGGATGGCAGACATTGCCGGGTTTGCTGCCCTTTGCCGGAAATACCATGCAAAGCTTCTGGTAGACAATGCCCACGGGGCACATCTTGGCTTTTTGCCAGAGCCATGTCACCCGATTCAACAAGGTGCAGATTTCTGTTGCGATTCTGCCCACAAAATGCTCTCCGGGCTGACAGGGACAGCGTATCTTCATGTACGCAGTGACATTGACACAGAACCGGAACGGGTACGCAGTGCCATGTCCATGTTTGCCTCTACAAGTCCCTCTTATCTCCAATTGGCATCTCTGGATTGGTGCAACCGGGAACTTGCCTCTCCACTGTTTCGCAAGCAAATGAAGCAAGTGGTTCAGGACATACAAAAGCTTCGCACAAAGTTTGCAGAGAAATTCGCCTTTGTCAGCGGCGATCCACTCCATCTCACCATTGATGCCACCGGTTCGGGATGTCTTGGGACAGAACTTGCATCGCATCTGGAGAACCGGAACATTTTTGTGGAATATGCCGACGCTTTTCACGTGGTGCTGCTTTGTTCCGTTGCAACCACAGAAGAGGATCTGCGGCAATTGGCAGAAGCCTTGGAAGCGTTTCACCCCACAAAGCCTGCCTGTCTGACAAAATATGCACTTCCCCACCCGGAACACGTGTGCAACATCCGGGAGGCTGCCCTTGCCCCACAGGAACAAATTCCCATAGAAGAGAGTGCCGGCAGAATCTGTGCTGCGGTCACTGTCCCTTGCCCTCCTGCGGTACCCATTGTACTCAGTGGCGAGCGAATCGACAACAATTGCATTGCAGTCTGCAAAGGCTATGGCATCCGGCAAATACAGGTCGTGCAATAAGGAGCATCTGCCTATGAAATTCTACGGAAACCAAGAAATACAAAACACCTTGCACCAGATGCTGCTGCGTGGAAAAGCTGCCCACGGCTTTCTCTTTTACGGAGAGCAAGGGCTTGGGAAGAAAACCCTTGCCACACAGTTTATGGCAAAGCGGCTCTGTACCGGAGCAGACAAGCCCTGTGGTGCGTGCAAATCCTGCAAGCTTTTGAAAAAGCAAGTCCACCCCGATGTCTGCTTTGTGGAACACAGCGGAAAAAAAGGCGGCTTTTCTGTAGAAACTGTGCGACAGGTCTGCACCGATCTTGCAACCCCACCCAACGAGGGGGATGCGAAATTTTACGTGTTCACCGACTGTGACGCTATGGACGCACGAAGCCAGAATCTGCTTCTCAAGGCAATTGAAGAGCCACCGTCCTATGGATATTTTCTCTTTACCGCAACAGCACCTACCGCACTGCTCCCCACCATCCGCTCCCGGATTCTCTCTCTTGCCGTCACCCCGGTATCCGAGCCGGAATGCATGGAAGCCTTAGAAGAACGGGGGATTTCTGCCACGGAGGCAACAGAAGCGGTGGAAGCATTTCACGGAAATATCGGAATGTGTCTCCAATTTCTCGAAAAAGATGAAATCCGTGGGGTTGTTGGATTGACAAAATCCGCAATCAATAGTATAATAAGTAAGAACGAGTATGAACTGCTTCGTGTTATGGCTGAGGCAGGAGAGAATCGGGAACAGGCACAATTTTTTCTGGTTCTCCTCGATCGAACCATACGGGATGCCATGGTGCTGCGACAAAATCCGGAAGCCGGCTGTATCGGCTGTGACAAAGAAGGGGCGGCTGCCCTTTCCATGCGGCTTTCTGCAACTGCCGGGCAGCAGATACACCTTGCCATCGGGACAACTTATGGGGCAGTAAAAGCAAATGTCAATCTGCCCCTAGCGTTATCGGCACTTTGTACCACCTGTATGGATGCAAGCTAACCGGAATTTGTTATGGAGGAAAGGACAGGCTATGACAGAAATTATCGGCGTTCGCTTTCAGAACGGCGGCAAGATATATTACTTCTCTCCCGGCAATCACAAGTTGCAAGTGGGAGATCTTGTCATTACAGAGACGGCAAGAGGGGTCGAGTGTGGTGAGGTGGCAATTGCCAACAAAAAGCTGCACCGCTCAGAAGTGCCCTCTCCGCTGAAGCCCATTCTCCGTGTGGCGAATCGGGACGACAGAAAAATTCTGGAGCAGAACGGCAAAAAAGAAGTCAAGGCGTTTCAGATCTGCCAGCAAAAGATTGCTCTTCGTGGGCTGAAAATGAATCTGGTGGATGTAGAATGCACCTTTGACAACAGCAAACTTTTATTTTACTTTACCGCAGAAAATCGTGTGGATTTCCGGGAACTGGTCAAAGACCTTGCGGCAGTTTTTCGCACCCGGATTGAACTGCGACAGATCGGGGTACGGGACAAGGCAAAGATTCTTGGGGGGCTTGGAATCTGTGGCAGAGAATTCTGCTGCAAGGGACATCTCCAGGATTTCCAACCGGTTTCCATCCGGATGGCAAAGGAACAGGGATTGTCTTTGAATCCCACCAAAATCTCCGGCTGTTGCGGCAGATTGATGTGTTGCCTGAAATATGAGCAGAACGTCTATGAGGAACTGCTCCGGATCACCCCGAAAGTCGGTGCAATTGTCAAACTGGAGGACGGAACCCACGCAAGAGTCTGCGAAGCAAACCCCTTAACCGGAGATCTGAAAGTTCTTCCGGACAAGTCCGATGTTCCCGTGAAAGTCAACCGGGAAACGGTCACCATCGTAAAAGATGGAAAAATCAAAGTAAACCAGGCAGAACGCAAAGCGTTAAAAGCCTTGGAAGATCAGTAAGGGAAGCCTTATTGTCAGCCCTAGAATTTTATGTCATGAATTGGAGGTTATTCTTATGCAATCATCAAATCACGGTCGCCATATGCGATATGATCGAATCTTAGCCGTACTTCTTGTCCTGATTCTGCTTATCGTGCTTCTTGTCAAGTGTTGTTCCGGTTGTTCCAGCAGCAAAAAGAAAAAGACAACCACAGTAGAAACCACCGCCACAGAAGCAACCGAAACACCAACCCAGGCACAGGACTATTCCAACGTTGTTTATCTCAGCCCCTCCAGCCAGGCAGACAATGCCTTTGATGTAGGAGATACTGACGAGGCGACAGAGTGCAGAAAGATCGCAGAGAAAACCGCTGCAATTCTGGAACAGTCCGGGCTTACGGTAATGATCGCAGACGAATCTGCAAGCATCCAGGAGAAAACTGCCATAGGCGACAACAATCTTGCTGCTTATGTTGCAATCCACACCAATCAGGGCACAGGGGTTGGCACAGACTGTTATTACAACAGTGCATCGGAAGAGAGCAAAGCCTTGGCACAGGCAGTTTATGACCCGGTTGCAACGCTGACACCTACCACAGACAGAGGACTTCTGGACGGATCGCAGAGTGGCTCAGATGCATATCAATATGAAATCGGGGAGAACAACAGCCCTTGCTGTCTGATTGAAGTCGAATTCCACGACGGTCCCAATGTTGCCCAGTGGATCCTGGACAATGAGGACGACATCGCCGCTGCAATTGCAACCGGTATCTGCAATTATCTCGGCGTAACCCCGGCAGCTTCTGCAACTGCTACCGACACAGAGACTGGGTCAGGAACTGATTCTGCGGAAGCCACAACCTCGGAGACAAATGCCATTGAAAATCAATTATCAGCAGGAAACTAACCGGATTCTGGAACATCTGCCAACAGAACATGTGCCGCACTTGTTTTTGCACAGTTGCTGTGCCCCTTGCAGCAGTTATGTTTTAGAATATCTCAGTCAATATTTCCGGATCACCCTTTTCTTTTACAATCCCAACATTGCCCCGGAGGCAGAGTATCTTCATCGAAAAGAAGAACTAAAGCGTCTGGTACAGACCATGCCCTTGGGACATCCGGTGGAAACCCTGGACGGAGAATATTTCCCGGAGCGGTTTTACGCTCTTGCAAAGGGATTGGAACAAGAACCGGAACGTGGGCGGCGGTGTGAGCGATGCATTTATCACCGCTTGGAGGAGACCTTTCGACAAGCAGCAGCACGCCCGGAATTGCCGGATTATGTGTGCACCACTCTTTCCATCAGTCCCCACAAAGATGCGGACTTTATCAACCGTGCCGGTGCAGAACTTGCAAGCAAATATTCTGTGCCATGGCTTGTGTCAGATTTCAAAAAGAAATCCGGCTATCAGCGTTCGATTCAGTTGTCCAAGGAGTATGCACTCTACCGACAGGATTTCTGTGGTTGTGTGTATAGTCGGGCAAAACGAGAACGACAGAAAAATGAAAACATGTAGAAAAAGCGAGTCTTTTCCCGGTGTGGGGAGACTCGCTTTTTGGGTAGAGGGTATGAGAAAAGTTATCTCAGGCATTTGTTTCATGTTCGTTAAAAATGTTCCACCGGAACATTTTCAAGGGTTTCCGGTTCTATGACATCTAGAAAGGGAGAGCGGTCTTGTTCGCTCTCCCTCGAAAAGCTTTCGCTTTTCTCACCCTCTTCGCCGCGCGCCTTATGGCATGGCGCAGAGTGTTTCGCTGTCTGCGGACAGCGACAATGGGGCGTTGCCCCCTTGACCCCTAGCAGCATTTTTTACAAAATTGCTGCACCAAAAAATCTTCTGTCTGGGTGAACTTGTTTTTTATTGGAAGCAATTCATTCCTACCTTTTGCCTATTTAGAAAACTGTATCCGATACACGCTTGCCATGCCCTGAATCTGCATTCGAAGTTCAG
>CAYXKI010000074.1:6247-7811 GCA_964465095.1 uncultured Ruminococcus sp. | reverse complement strand
CCGGGCAATGGATGCAAATTTTGCAGCCTGTTCTCCAGTCAGCGTACCAATGATTTCTATCTGAGAGATGAAAAGTATTTTCAGGATGTCTATGAAACTACAAAAGAGGCAATCAAGCAAAAGGGAAGATACGCTTCGTTCCATATGTCCTCCGGTTCTACTTTAAGCGGAAAAGAACTTTTTGATGATGAAGTTGAACTTTACATCAGAACGTTTAACGCAGCAGAAAGAGCATTCAAGGAAAGTGCAAAGAAATATCCTACAAAGATTGTCGCAAGTGCATTCAGCAAAAAGCAGTTGCAGAGAATGTACGAGGAAACAGGAATCACAGGCTATGTTACCGACCTTGAGGTGCTGGATGAAAAGCTGTTCCCCTGGATTTCTCCCGGAAAGTCTGAATTTGTGGGATTCCAGGAATGGAAAAAGCGGTTGTATGATGCTGTAGATGTATTTGGCAGAGGACAGGTACACTGTGGTGTTGTAGGTGGCGTAGAGATGGCACAGCCCAATGGATATACAGATGAGGATGCTGCATTGAAGCAGGTACTTTCTGTTGCAGAAGAATTGGGCGAGCATGGTGTAACTCCTTCTGAATGTGTCTGGGTCACTGTGCCGAAGTCTTACTTTGCAAAGCAGATTACGCCCTCTTTGGATTATTATGTGCGTCTTGCAACAGGCTTTTCAGAAATCCGCCAGAAGAACGGCTTGAATGTCTATATTGACGACTATCGTCGCTGCGGAAATCATCCGAGTCACGACCTTGCAAGATTGGATCAGGTGGACTAAGTATGGCAGATCTGAAAGAATATATTACAAATATTCCGGATTTCCCGGAAGAGGGAATTATCTTTCGGGATATTACGTCACTGCTCCAGAGTGCAGAGGGATTTTCCCTTGCCGTTGATGCGCTTCGAGAAAAATTGGACGGTGTGACTTTTGACAAGGTTGCAGGACTTGATGCAAGAGGATTTCTCTTTGCTTCCCCTGTGGCTTATGCGGAAAAGAAAGGACTTGTTCTGGTTCGCAAAAAGGGCAAATTGCCCCGGGAAACCATTTCCGAAAGCTATGCCTTGGAATATGGCACGGCAGAGGTTGAGGTGCACACCGATTCAGTAAAGCCGGGAGACAAGGTTGTCATCATCGACGATTTGATCGCAACAGGCGGAACCCTTGAGGCAGCAGTAAAGCTGGTAGAACGTCTGGGTGGCAAGGTTGTAAAAATTCTTGCACTGATTGAATTAGAGGACTTGGGCGGCAGAGAAAAGCTTGCAGGATATGATGTGGAAACACTGATTTCCTACAGTGGAAAGTAGGTATACTATGATTGGAATTATCGGTGCAATGCACGGTGAGGTGCAAGGGCTGAAAGAACAGATGCAGAATATCACGGTTACCCAAAAATTCGGCATGGAGTTTTATCAGGGAACACTTCATGGGGTTGCTGTAACAGTCGTACAGTCCGGTGTGGGCAAGGTAAACGCCGGAATTTGTGCCACGCTTTTGATTGATGCATTTGGGGCAGATAAGGTGATCAATACCGGAATTGCAGGGTCTTTGGACAATC
>CAYXKI010000074.1:0-6147 GCA_964465095.1 uncultured Ruminococcus sp. | reverse complement strand
GACAGTCAGAAAAAAGACTGGCTCAGAAGTCAGTTCCAAGGAAGCTGTACAGAGATGGAGGGCGCAGCAATTGCCCAGGCTGCATATCGCAGTGGAATTCCATTTTTAATTATCCGGGTGATTTCCGACAAGGCGGACAACAGTTCTGTGGTGGATTATCCGGAATTTGAGAAAAAAGCAATCGAACATTCCGTTCGTTTGACAAGTGAAATTATAAAGACAATATAAGGCATTGCCTGAAATAACAGAAAGTGAGAGAACAATTATGAGCAGATTATTTACTTCCGAATCCGTAACAGAGGGACATCCGGACAAAATTGCCGACCAGATTTCAGATGCGATTCTGGATGCATTGATTGAAAGAGACCCGGACTCCAGAGTTGCCGCAGAAACAACGGTTGCAACCGGTCTGGCATTGGTTGTCGGCGAAATTTCCACAAAGGCGTATGTGGACATTGCAAAGATTGCAAGAGATACCATCCGTGAAATCGGTTATACCGGTGTAGGCGGTTATGATGCAGATTCTATCGCAGTTCTGACTTCTGTAGATGAACAGTCTGCTGATATTGCCCTTGGCGTTGACAAGGCGTTTGAAAGCAAGCAGGAGGGCGTAACAGAGGACTTCGGTACAGGCGCAGGAGACCAGGGAATTATCTTTGGCTATGCTACCAATGAAACACCGGAATATCTGCCACCGGCAATTTCCTTTGCACACCGTATTACAAGACGGCTGGCAGAGGTGAGAAAGAACGGTACACTGCCTTATCTTCGCCCTGATGGGAAAGCACAGGTTACTGTAGAGTTTGACGACAACAATACCGTTAAGAGAATTCATACTGTTGTTGTTTCTACCCAGCACAGCGAAGAGGTAACACTGGAGCAGATTCAGAAAGATGTTATCGAGCACGTAATTCGTGCAGTTCTGCCGGCAGAATTGTTGGATGAAGATACTATTTATTATATCAATCCAACCGGACGCTTTGTAATCGGCGGACCGCAGGGTGACGCAGGACTTACCGGACGGAAGATTATCGTTGACACCTATGGTGGTACAGGCAGACACGGCGGCGGCGCATTCTCCGGTAAAGACCCGACAAAGGTTGACCGCTCCGCAGCATATGCAGCACGTTGGGTTGCAAAGAATATTGTAGCAGCAGGACTTGCAGACAAGGCTGAAATTGAACTTGCCTATGCCATTGGCGTTGCAAAGCCGGTTTCTATCGCTGTTGATACCTTTGGTACAAACAAGATTCCGGAGAGCAAGATTGGCGAAATTGTAGAGAAAGTCTTTGACTTGCGTCCGGCAGCAATTATTGCTGAACTGGATCTGAAGCGCCCGATTTATAAGCAGACTGCTGCCTATGGACATTTTGGCAGAACCGATGTTGACCTGCCTTGGGAGCATCTCGATAAGGTCGACGAAATCAAGAAATACCTCTAAGGTGAAATCGTTAAGGTGAAATCATTCGTTCCTTTGTGCGGTTTGCCTTTCCTTCAACTTATGGAATGTACCTTCTAATAGAAAAGGCTGTCGCAGGAAACGGCAGCCTTTTTTGCTTTCTGTGTATCTTGTATAGGAATCAAAATATAATTTGCATGGTAGTTGTGCAAATTGTAAAAAGCCCCCTAATCCTATTGACAAACGTTATGTTTGGGTGTATGATATATACCATACAAAGCACATCGAAGAAGTATGAATTAGAGGGAAACAAAATGAAGGCAATGAGAATCGTGGGAATTGTCGTGGCAGGAACACTCTTTCTCACAGGGCTTGGTGGCTGTGGCACAGGAAATAGCGAGGAAAAGGTTTCCATTGTAAATGTGTCATATGACCCTACCAGAGAGTTATATAGCGATTATAATGCACTGTTTGCATCCTATTGGAAAGAAGAAACCGGACAAGAGGTCGAGGTAATTCAATCCCATGGCGGATCTGCAAAGCAGGCATTAGAAGTTGCCAACGGTCTGGATGCAGATGTGGTAACGTTGGCGTTAGAACCGGATATTGATGCAATCGAAGATGCCGGGCTGATTGAGGACGGTTGGAAAGAAGAGTTCGACCTGGACAGTGCACCATATACCTCTACTATTGTTTTTCTGGTACGCAAGGGCAATCCGAAGAACATTCAGGATTGGGACGATCTGGTACGAGATGATGTAGAGATTATTACTCCGAACCCGAAAACCTCCGGTGGTGCAAGATGGAATTATCTTGCTGCCTGGGGCTATGCAATGGAAACTTATGGGGAGGATGAAGCGCAGGCAGAAGAATTTGTCAAAAAGCTTTATCAGAATGTATTGGTTCTGGATTCCGGTGCAAGAGGTGCAACGACGACCTTTGTGGAAAATGGACAGGGGGATGTACTCATTGCTTGGGAAAATGAGGCGTATCTGTCTATGCAGGATGATCCGGATGAGTACGAGATGATCACTCCAAGCATCAGCATTCTGGCACAGCCTTCTGTGGCAGTGGTGGATTATGTTGTCGATAAACGAGATACAAGAGATGTGGCAACGGCATATTTAGAATATCTCTATTCGGACGATGCCCAACGAATTGTTGCAGACCATTATTTTCGCCCCACCAATGAGACAATTCTGGAGGAATATGCGGATGTTTTCGATTTGACCGTACAACTGCTTACCATTGACGATTTTGGCGGTTGGGATGCAGCACAGGAAAAGCATTTTTCCGATGGCGGTGTCTTTGACCAAATTTACGAGGAATGAGGAAACCACAAGTATGAAACAAAAACAAAAACGAGTGATTCCCGGGTTTGGAATTTCGATGGGAGTAACTCTGACAATTTTAAGTCTTGTGGTACTGATTCCACTGGCATCTCTGGTGATTTACACTGCACAACTTAGCCCCAGAGAAATTTTTGAAACAATTACAAGACCGAGAGTTCTTGCAAGCTTTCGTGTCAGCTTTCTCACGGCGTTTATTGCTTCCGCAATTAACACCGTAATGGGAATCATTTTGGCGTGGGTACTGGTACGGTATCGGTTCCCTTGCAAACGAATTCTGGATGGCATGATTGAATTGCCCTTTGCACTGCCTACGGCGGTTGCCGGAATTGCCTTGACTTCTTTGACAACAACAAATGGTCTTGTGGGAAAAATCTTTGCACAGTTCGGCATTCAGATTGCCTATACCAGAGTGGGAATTACCGTAGCACTTGTATTTATCGGGATTCCTTTTGTGGTTCGTTCTGTACAGCCGGTTTTGGAAAAACTGGATCCTACTTATGAAGAAGCTGCCGGCGTTATGGGGGCAAGTCGTACCAAGATTTTCTGGAAGGTGATCTTTCCGGAAATTCTACCGGCAGCCCTGACCGGTTTTGGTCTGGCGTTTGGCAGATGCCTTGGAGAATATGGCAGCGTTGTTTTCATTGCCGGAAATCAACCTTATAAGACAGAAATTGTGCCATTGATTATTATGTCAGAATTACAGGAGTATGATTATGCAAGTGCTACAGCAATTGCACTGGTGATGCTGATTGTTGCATTTTTCATTCTGTTTCTTACCAATATGATTCAGGCGAGAAGCAGTAAGATTTTGAAGGGGGGCAGATAACATGCATGAGGAAACAGTTGGATCAAAGATTGTCAAGTGGCTCTTGATCGGAATCAGCGTGATTTTTCTGGTGTTGATGTTGTTACTTCCCTTGTATACGGTATTGTCAGAAGCACTTCGTAGTGGATGGGCAACGTACAAGGCAGCGGTAACGGATCACTATACAGTTCGTGCTGTAATCTTAACCTTGGAAGCCACTGTCTGTGCTGTGCTTGTGAATACATTTTTCGGTCTGTTTGCCTCTTGGCTTGTGACAAAATTTCAGTTTCGTGGGAAAAAACTTTTGACAACATTGATTGATGTCCCGGTTACGGTTTCTCCAATTATCGCCGGTTTGATTTATATTCTGACGTTTGGCAGACAGAGTCCGATTTATGATTTTTTGGAGTCGATGAACATCAAGATTGTTTTTGCTGTTCCCGGAATTATTCTTGCAACTGTGTTTGTGACCTTCCCTTTTATCTCCAGAGAATTGATTCCGGTGTTGGAGTCACAGGGGACAGATGAAGAGGAAGCAGCAGCCTTGATGGGGGCAAAGGGCTTGACAATTTTCCGTCGGGTTACATTCCCACATATTCGTTGGGCACTGCTTTATGGCATTGTTTTGTGTGCTGCCAGAGCCATGGGAGAGTTCGGTGCAGTTTCTGTCCTCTCCGGGCATTTACGTGGAAAGACCAATACCTTGCCACTTCACGTAGAGATTTTGTTTAACGAGTTTCAATATGTTCCTGCATTTGCCGTTTCTTCCATCTTGGTGATCCTGGCAGTATTGATATTGATTATCCGGAGTGTTCTGGAATACCGGGGAAAGAAGGAAAACTAGATGTATGTAGAACTGAAAGATATAAATAAGAAATACGGAAGTTATCAGGCATCGGATCATGTGAACTTTGGCATTGAAAAAGGAAAACTGATTGGTTTGTTAGGTCCCAGTGGTAGTGGGAAGACGACGATTCTTCGTATGATTGCCGGACTGGAACACCCGGATAGTGGCGAGATCATTATTGATGGGAAAGTGGTCAACGATATTCCTGCCAGCAAGCGTGGCATAGGCTTTGTATTTCAGAATTATGCGTTGTTTCGCTATATGACGGTTTATGAGAATATTGCTTTTGGACTGAAAGTACAGAAAGTGGATAAAAAGACCATTCAGACACGGGTCATGGAACTTGTGGATCTGATTGGACTGCGTGGATTGGAACGGCGGTATCCCAGTCAGTTGTCCGGTGGACAGCGTCAGCGAGTGGCATTTGCCAGAGCGCTTGCTCCCAATCCGCAGCTTCTTTTATTGGATGAGCCTTTTGCGGCAATTGATGCAAAGGTGCGTCAGGAACTTCGGAGTTGGCTGAAAGAGACCATTGAAAAGCTTGGAGTAACCAGTATCTTTGTCACCCATGATCAGGACGAAGCCATTGAAGTAGCAGATGAAATCATCATCACCAATAAGGGCAGAATCGAACAGATCGGTACACCTCTTGCAGTATATCAGCACCCGGAAACCGCTTTTACAGCAAGCTTTTTCGGGCAGACCTCTGTGGTGGAAAATTATCAGCAGTTCCGAACATTTGAAGAAGTTCCCGGCGCAGAAAAGGCAATTGTTCGTCCGGAATTTGTGAAAATTACAAAGAAAACAGAATTTCAGAAGTACCGCAGTTCTGCCTCTGAGGGGGTTGTGGAACGTGTTTCTTTCCGTGGCAGTCAGATTGAAGTCAGTGTCCGGGTTGGAGATACTGTTCTTCTGGCAAAACGCAATCTGGAAGAACCGGAGATTTCTGTTGGGGAAACCGTTGATGTTTTGTTGTTCCGTGTTTTCGTGACCGTGGGAGAAAAGGCGTATCTTTTGGAAAATCAGTCGTTGCAAGAAGATTTTGTTGTGATTTAAGGAAATTATCGTAGGAACCTGGAAGGAGGATGGGCAACATGAAAATTTCAACAAAAGTAGAATGTGGTATTATTGCCTTGGTAGATATTGCACTTTATTCAGAAAATGGAGAAGTGGTTACAGTAAGCAGTATTTCCAGGCGGCAAGAGATTTCGGTAAAATATCTGGAACAGATCCTCACAGCATTGCGACAGGCAAATCTGATCCGCAGCCTGAAAGGGGCAAAGGGAGGCTATGTTGTCGCCCGTCCGGCAGAGGAAATTACGTTTCGGGAAATTCTGGATGCATTAGATGTGACAATCCTTGGGGATGTAAACTTCTATCATGCGGAAAAAAGTAGCGATCTGGAAACGATTATCAATCATTGTGTCTGGGATCAGATGACTTCTTATTTGCGGAAATTTGCGGAGAGTGTGAAACTCTCTACAATCAAGGAACAATATCGAGCCATTGCTTCCAGTGAAGAGGACATGATGTATTATATTTGATGTATTTTATTTAAGAACAAGTTCTAAGACAACACCGTACAAAGATTGCAAGTAGGAGTTCTTTGTGCGGTGTCATTTTATATTTACAGGAACAGAACAGACTGTTATTTATTTTGTATCGGATTTATGATAAAATAGAATGGATAGGCAACACCGCACAAAGATTGTGCGTCAGATGCGCCGTCAGATTTTTTGTCAGA
>CAYXKI010000073.1:0-7835 GCA_964465095.1 uncultured Ruminococcus sp. | reverse complement strand
TTCGAAGAATTAGACATGCAACGCTTGGATTTGACCGTTGCTGCCCTTGTCGCTGCCCGCAGGCAGCGAAACACCCCGGCGCAATACTCATGCGCACGCGACTAATTCTGAGGCAGGATTCTGCCCGAAGAATTAGGAGTGCAACGCTTAGATTTGACCGTTGCTGAGAAAAGGGTGAGAAATCCGACAGGATTTCGAGGGAGAACGAACAAGACCGTTCTCCCTTTCTAGATGTCATAGAACAGAAAGCCCTCCAAAATGTTCCGGTGGAACATTTTGGACGAAAAAAATTGCTGCACCAAAAAGCTTCTATGGCTGGGATAGCGATTCATCTACAGAAAGTTTTCTTGTATATTCCTTTGACTTACAGAATATGATGAAAAAAACTTCTCAGGAGTATCGTTTTATGATCGCAATCTATGCCAGGCAATCCGTAGAACGTGCGGATTCTGTTTCCATTGAAACGCAGATCCGCTTTTGTCGCACCCTTTTACCGGAGGGTGCAGAGCCCCTCATTTTTACAGACAAAGGATTCGGTGGCACAAGCACTGCCAGACCGGGGTTTCAGAAGCTTCTCTCCGGTGTCCGGCAAGGGGAGATTCACACGGTACTGATCTACAAGCTAGACCGCATCTCCCGTTCTCTCCTGGATTTTGCCGGCATGATGGCACTGTTTCGGGAAAATGCCGTCACCCTGCGCTCGGTTCGGGAACAATTCGACACCCAGTCGGAACTTGGTGGGATGCTCCTCCATCTGCTGATGATGTTTGCGGAATTGGAACAGAAAACCATTGCCGGGCGTGTCCGGGACAACTATGAGGAACGTGCACGGCGGCAACTCCCCCTTGGTGGTGTGCCGCCCTTTGGCTATGACAAGGACTGGAAGCCGATCCCGGCGGAAGTCACGCAAATCCGCCAATTTTACGAGGAATACGCCCTCCGGGGACGCTCTGTAGAACAGCTTGTCCAACTTGCCAACAAAGCCGGCAATCGCACCCGAAAGGGGAAACTCTGGTCAAACAGTGCCGTGCTGCGAATTCTCGCAAACCCTTGCTATGTGAAAAGTTCTTTTGCGGTTGCGGTGTTTCTGGAGGAACAAGGGGCAACCCTCCTCCATCCCCCACAACAGTTCTGTGACGGCTTCGGCTGTCGGGTCTTTGGCAGCAAAAGCCACCGAAAAGGAAGCAAATATACTCACCTTGCAGGCGAACGTGCTGCTGTGGGACGACATCCGGGGATTTTAGAGGACAGCCTTTGGCTCGGGGCACAAGAGCGGCGACTGCGCCATCATGGCAGTACCAACCGTGGCAGCGGTACGCTGTCTTGGCTGCAAGGGCGTGTGGTCTGTGGGTTTTGTGGAGGACAGTGTTATGTGCGCAGCAGCGGAACAGACAACCGATATCGCTATTTAGTCTGCCGTGGAAAACGCCTTGGAAACTGCACAGGGATTCCGGCACTTCATGCGGAAGCGGTAGAAGCCTCCGTTGCACCAATTCTGGCAGACCGGGCGGCAAGCCTCCTCCCCTATGCCACTGTTCCGACCCCGGTGGCAGACTTTCACACCTTGGCGGCACAGAAACTGGAACAACAAGCAAAACAACTTGCCGAGGCAATCGCCCAGACCGATGCCACAATTCCTGTTCTGGTGGAACAATTGGAAGCCTTGGAAAAACAGCGACAATTTCACCTGTGGCAACGAAAAAAGCCATGCCCCGAAGAAATCGACCCTCTGCCCCGATGGAATCAGTGGTGGGAAAAAGCGTCAATCAAGCAAAAACAACAAGCCACAGAACTTCTTGTGGAAACGGTAGAGGTGCTGCCGGGAAAGGTAGTGGTTAAGTTTGTGGAGGGAGTGTGAACCCAAAAACAAAACGCCCCCGAACCGAAGTCCGGGGACGTTTTTCTACGCAGAATCCTGCGTATAATTCAGTTGCGTGATCTCCTTAGGGAGAGGTAATTTCTTACTTTCTCTTCTTGGAAACCAGAGCTACACCACCGATTACTGCAACAGCAGCAGCAACGCCAGCTACCGGCAGAGCATCGCCGGTCTTAGGAGAAGAAGTGGAGGAAGCTGTGGTCTTTGTAGCAACAGCAGCAGCAGCGGTTGTTGTAGTAGCAGCAGCCTCAGTAGCCTCAGCCTCAGCAGCAGTTGTTGTCGGAGCCTCAGTCTCAGCAGCAGCGATAGTGATAACACCGTCTACTACAGTTACATCACCGTTCTCAGCGTCGCTGTTCTTGTAAGTAGCCTCAGCGCCAGTCGGAGAAGTAGACAGACCGGATACAGTAAATGTATCACCAGGCTGAGCATCCTTAGTAACCTCAACAGTTACATAAGCACCAGTAGTACCAGGATCCAGAGCATCAGAAGATGCGCCTGCATACCAGATAGCGCCATCCTTAGCAGCAGCTACAGAACCCGGCCACTTTGCTGCAACCAGAGTCAGACCATCACCGATCTGAGCACCGAAAGCCAGTGTCTTCCAAGCCTGAGCGGAAGAAGCGGTCAGAGTAACCTGATAGTTAGCAGCCTCCAGCTCATCCAGTGTCAGAGTTACAGAACTCAGAGTTACAACGTTGGTGTCAACGGCACTTGCCGGAACAGCCATTACTGCTGCAGAAGCAGCTACTACAGCGGCTGCGGAAAGAGCAGCCATTGTCTTTTTCAATGTAGTCTTCATTTTCTTCTATTTCCTTTCAAAAGTAAATTTATGTGATATACAGCCGGCACAATATGCACCTCGTGCCGGCGTATATACAAACGGTTTTCGTTCACCAAGTGGTGATCAAAGTCCCTTATCCTTAGCCAGAATAAGTTTCGCCTGCCAGTACGTCTACCCAGTTTACATCGTAACCGAGAGCTGTTGCTGCATAGTATACCAACTGATAGTAAGCGTCATTTGTGTCGACAAGAATGCCCTTATCCTTTTCATCATGACCCTGCTTGCCCTCAGAAGTAACATCAGCTACCAGGTAAGCCAGTCTTGCCAGCAGTGCATCGTCGTTGCCAACGGTGTCAAATGCAAGATCATCTTCGCTCAGAGCAGCATTTGCATAGTACAGCAGATCCTCGTAAGCATCGTCTGTATCTACATCGCCATCCAGGTCAGTGTCGCCCTTCAGAGCAACAGCAACAACAGGCTGTACATCAATTTCGATGGACTCATCGCCGGTGTAGTAGATTTCAACTGCACCCTTGAAGTAAACAGTGCCCTTGCCGGTGGTCTTGTCAACGCCCTCATAAGCCTCAGCCGGTGTCAGTCTGAAACCGATTGCAGCAGAAACGTCAACTTCCTGAGATGTGCCGTCTTCCAGCTCTACAACAACAGAATCAATCAGATCTGCTGCATCGAAGGACTCTTCGTTGGACAGGTATACGCCCTGAGAAACTTCCTCATCCAGCAGAGAAACTTCTACGCCCTTTACACCCTCAGTCGGGATTACAGGAGTAGGATTTTCAGGATCGCCAGTAGTATCTGTGTTCTCTGTAGTGGTTGTCTCTTCTGTACCGGTAGTGTTATCGGTAGCAGTTGTTGTCTGATCCGGAGATGTTGTTGTCTCGTCAGAACCAGTGGTGTCATCTGTATTTGCTGTTGTAGTAGTTTCCTCAGAACCACCAGTGGTCTCGTCCGGAGCGGTTGTGGTCTGATCCGGAGAAGTTGTGGTCTCGTCCGGAGCAGTTGTTGTCTGATCCGGATTTGTTGTGGTAGTTTCATCAACGTTCTCCAGGGTTACAACAACTTCACGCTCTACATCGAAAGATACGGAGTAATCAACAGCAGAAGCGATTACAGTAACGGTCTTTGTTGTCTCAACAGTAGCAGTCTTGCCCTCAACAACATGTGCCTTTACAGCCTCTTCTACAGCGTCAGCCTCGTTATCCTCAATTTCGAATGTTACAGTAGCAACGCCATTCTTTACGCTTGCAACGATGTTAGAAGCACCCTTTGCAATGGTAGCGATGTCATCAGCGGAAACGTCAATAGAAACGTTTACGTCAGAATCTGTCAGGCTGGTGTTCAGAGAAGCAACTGCATTGTCAAATGCGCTGCCGCCCTTTGCTACAAGTGCATCAACGGTGTTGTAGTTTGCGAAAACAGAGTAATCGAAAGCGTCAACAACCTGATCGAAAGAATCATAGTTCTTTTCTGCAACGTTCCATGTCTTCAGCTTGGACTGCTTGTCAGCCAGTGTCTGTACCTTGTCAGCCAGATCATCGGTGATTTCCTTCAGTGCAGCCGTATCAGCCTCAACGTCGAAGCCGGGTACATTTACCTTTTCCTTTACGATTGCCTGTACCTGTGCATCCAGATCCTCATAGATCGCATCCAGATACTTTACAGCAGTCTCAACGGTGTAAGGTGTGCCGTCAGCAGTGAAAGAAGCGTCGCCGGAAACAGACTTGTTGTCCAGGTCAGCCTGCAATACGATCTCATAAGTGAGCTGCATTGCTGTGGTATCCAGTGTGATGTCACCATAACCCAGTTCAGCGAACTTTGCTTCCAGATCCGGAACAATGTAGCTGGACAGGTCTGCATCACCTGTGATTGTGATTGTGTCGCCTGCGACCTTAGCGGATGGGTCAGCAGAAGCACCAACAATATCCTTTACCAGTGTTTCATAGTAGCTATCACCCAGGGATGCAACGATGGATGCAGCGTCTACACTGATGGTCTTGCCGTCTGCTTTGTCCAGAGCCTTCTGAACAGTTTCATTCCAGTTGGATTCCTGTGTGAAGGTGGTATCCTCGGAAATCTCATCCGGGATATTGGTATCAGCTTCAACGTTCAGGAGTTTTTCAGTTGTCACAGAAAAGTTCTCAACTTCGTCTGCGTTTACAGAGACAGCCAGAACCTGTGTCAGTGCAACCGGAATTGCAACAGTTGCAGCAAGAAGTCTTTGAAATGTCTTCTTCATTCTTCTTTACCTCTCTTTGTTGATTTTTTAGTTGTTTCATCGCCGCCTGCATGGATGCCATTCATCCAACCCCAACAGACGCAGTCTGCGCTATCCCTATACCGCTTTTTTCAAAGGAGCACAGCCTGCTGCGGTGATCGACTGCTTATCAAGGTATGCTTGTTACCTACCTCGTAAACAATTTACACATGTATTTTAACATATTATTTCACTCATGTCAAGCCCATCCGCTTATTTTTTTCAAAATTCTTCGGCGAATATCGTCCCCATTTTTGTCACTTTTTCACAATTTCGGGGCTTATTCTCGGATTTCACGCCAATTTTTCCACGATTTTCTTTGTCATCCCAGCATTCCCGGTGGAAGAGACGTTGCCCAAAAATAGCAAAAGGAGAGCGATTGCACGATCTCTTTGCTTACCCCACCCGGAGCAGATGCAAGATCCAATAGCAGTGCCTCCCGGTGAATCCGGGACAATTGCGGTTCTGTCAGAACCTGTTCCGGCACGGTATTCACCACCAGATCGCACCGAGGCAGAAGTTCCGGCAGTTGTTCCGGGGAGCAGATCGGCAAGCCGTATCCCTTTGCCCTCCGGATTGCCTCCGGGTCAGAATCCCACACAAACACCATGGCACCAAGTCCGATCAGTCGCAGGCTTAGCGCTGTCCCCACTCGTCCAAAGCCAAGGACAAAGGCGGTCGACCCTTGGATGGTGTAGGGGGTCTGTTCCAGAATTCGCTGCAACGCCCCCTCTGCGGTGGGGATGGCATTACGCCGTGCAAAGCTCTCCCGTTCTGCGTAAGCGTCTATCATCAAGCCGTGTTGCTGAAAAAGTCTTTTCTCCTGTTCCCGGAACATTCCGCCCAGTATCCAGCCTCCGGGGGCTGCCTTTTCCACAAGCTGCTCCAGTCGCTTTGCCGACAGCAAGGCACAACCCTGCACCGGCAGCACTGCGATATCATAAGGTGGAATCGGCGTTTCCTTTTCCGCAAGCAGCACTTCTGTTTCCGGCAGGCTGCCGAGTTTTTCCTGTAGGCGCTTTCCGGCATAGCCTTGTCGCCGATCCCCCTCCATTACCAAGATCCGCTTCATTCCATCGCATCCTCCTCTCTGTTTCAACAGGTTTTCAACATTTCAACGATTGGGTTGGTGGAAACTTTAGATAGTTTCCTTGTAGTATAGTATGTGGGATTGCTTTGAGGCGACACTTGGAGGGTGGCTGTTAGAAACTATAAAAAGTTATCCCAGACATAAGATTTTTTTGGTGCAGCAATTTTTTTCGTTGAAAACGTTCCACCGGAACGTTTTCAAGGCTTTGGTGTTCTCGTACATCTGGAAAGGGAGAGCGGTCTTGTTCGCTCTCCCTCGAAAAGCTTTCGCTTTTCTCACCCTCTGCTCCGTGCGCAGAAGTATGCGCAGAGTGTTTCGCTGCCTGCGGGCAGCGACAAGGGCTTCTCGCCCTTGACCTCGGCAGCATTTTTTTACAAAAATTGCTGCATCAAAAAAATCTTCTGGCTTGGGGTTGTTGCGTGCGTATAACAGCTTTTTCGTTTTGGAAATACTTTCCCTTGACAAAATCTTTATTCCATCCTATAATAAAAAACAATAAGAACATTCACCTCATGAAAAAAGAAAGGAACTCAGTATGAAAAGACAAATTTTCAAACGAATTCTGGCTTGCGCCAGTGCAACGGTTTGCTCTTTCGGGGCGCTTACCGGGCTTTCCGCATCTGCCTTAACGGCACAGCCTGCGCCCGTACAGGTATTAGCCCTTGGCGATGACTGTCTGGCAGAAGTATCCGGAATGACAAGTGCTGTGGACTATGTCGCCGACTATCTGGGTGGCACTTCCTCCAACTATGCGAAAATCGGACAAAAGTCCTCAGAACTTGTCCAAGCACTGCAAACAGATTCCACCATTCAGAATGCGGTAGCACAGGCAGACGTGATTCTGGTGTCCATCGGCATGAACGATCTGATCGCCCCCATTCTCTATGAGGACAACGATCTCATTGACGCAAGCCAGTACAGCACCTTGGTCGCCCTTGCCAATGGCATTCCCTCGGATCTGACTCTGCTTTCCTCTTATAATACCAAACTGGAACAGACCCTCCCGGAGATTGTCACAGAAGCTGCCACAGAAATCACAAAGACCGTTCAGCTAATCCGCCAAGAAAACCCCGACGCAAACATCATTGTCCAGACCGTCACCAACCCTCTGGCAGTGGAGACAAAAGCCATGGCAGATGACGTTTCCCAGAACAGAAGAGCGGCACTTTCCACCATGTACAGCTATCTCAAAGTCTGCTTGCAAGGCGGTACTTCCGGCAATATGACCATTCCCACCGGCTTAAACGAAACCATTGCAGCACTGCCGGACGTGGCTGTATCGGATTTCTATCTCCCCTACATCGGCGCAACCGGTGAGAAATCCCTTGGCTTTTACCTCTCTGACATTGCAAATCTGAACATGACCTTTACCGAAATTGGACAGATTGTAGAAGCTTCTTATGCCATTGCCGCAGATGCACAGCTTGCAGACGGAGACGGCAGTGTATTGGCAAATGCCTATGCCGCAAGCGGAGAAGCAGAGACGCTGGCTTCCACAAGAGCCGCACTGGATACCACGATTCAAAGCATTTCCGACAACACAAAGACCACATTCTATCTCGGCGATGTCAATCAGGACGGGGAAATTACCACAGATGATGCATATCTGGTTCTGGTGTCCTATGCCAACGCCTCTGTAGGAAACAAAAGCGATCTGATCCCGGCACTACGCAAAGCCGCAGACGCAGACAACGACAACAAGATCTCTCCGGATGATGCCTATCTCTGGCTGCAATACTATGCCCTGCGCTCTGTAGGAGACGACACACCCCTTGATACGTTCTTGCAGGAAAACGGTCGCAAAGCTTAAGGC
>CAYXKI010000072.1:0-7945 GCA_964465095.1 uncultured Ruminococcus sp. | reverse complement strand
TCATCAAAATTGTGCTCGAAAATCCATGCACATATCCTATGAGAACAAGTTCTTACCCAGACACTGTTTGAGGCAATCTCTCACAAAGATATTGCCCCTGAATTTTTGGAGGAATTGAAACAATGCAATATACATTTGCCGAAAATGTAGAGGCATTACAGCCCTCTGCAATTCGTGAAATCCTGAAATTTACCAGTATTCCCGGCGTAATTTCCTTTGCTGCCGGAAATCCTGCCCCAGAGGCATTCCCTGTAAAACAGGTCAGCCGGATCTCCGCTTCCATTCTGGAACAAGATCCGATTCTGGCACTGCAATACAATATCACAGAAGGATATCCAAAGCTGCGTGACCTTCTGAAAGAAAGAATGGCAACTAAGCAGTGCTTTGCAGCAGACACTGATGAACTCATTACCACTTCCGGTGCACAACAGGGAAATGAACTTGCCTGTAAGGTTCTGCTGAACAAGGGAGATACGCTTTTCTGTGAATCTCCAAGCTTTATCGGTTCTCTGAACGCCTTTCGTTCCTATGGGGTCAACCTTGTTGGCATTCCCATGGAACAGGACGGGATTCTTCTGGAGGCACTGGAGGAACAACTGAAAATTCAGCCCAATCCAAAGCTGATTTATGTCATCCCCAACTTCCAGAACCCCACAGGCAGAGTCATGTCTCTTGAAAAGCGAAAAGGACTCTATGATCTTGCCTGCAAGTACAACTTTATGATTCTGGAGGACAACCCCTATGGAGATCTGCGGTTCTCCGGAACAGATGTCCCCTCCATCAAGAGTATGGATACGCAGGGGCGTGTCATTTACACCGGTAGCTTTTCCAAGATTCTTGCCCCCGGTCTCCGTGTAGGATATGTCAGTGCCCCCAAGGAGGTCATTTCCAAAATGACGGTCTGCAAGCAAGTGTCAGATGTGCACTCCAATATCTGGGCGCAGGCAGTCTGTGCACAATTTCTGGAAGAAACCGACATGCCACAATATCTGAGCGGACTGCAAGAGATCTATCGCAGAAAATGCAACCTGATGGCTGAGGGAATCCGGAAGCATTTCTCCAAGCAAGTACAGTGGGAAATGCCGGAGGGCGGTCTGTTCCTGTGGTGCACTCTGCCGGAGGACTGTGATATGCCGGGATTCTGCAAAACCGCAGTAGAGACCTATAAAATCGCCGTTGTTCCCGGCAATGCATTCTTAGTGGATGAAGCGGCAAAAACTGCCTCTTTCCGTCTGAACTACTCTACGCCCTCCGATGCACAGATTACAGAGGGCATCGAGATTCTCGGCAACCTGACAAAAAAACTGTTTGATTAAAAGCGACACTTAAGGCGACACCGCACAAAGAACATCTGACGATTTTGCACGGTGTTGCCTTAAAAAGAGAATACAAGATCGCTTTCGTGAAAGGAAACATACGATTATGGCACAGAAAAACAATCCGGTAAGAACCCATTACCTGGTAACCGAAAACTTTTTGATGACACGTGCAGCAGCGCTGCAATTTCCGGCAAAACAATTCAGCGGCATGATCGCAGACGAAAACACCGTCTATGGCGTGATCATTGACATTCCGGTGAATCCAAGAGAACTGCAAACCCTTGTGGTTTATATCAACGGTGCAACCAATCTCTACTTCAACAACGGTGCATCTTACACCGGTGCTGCCCAGCGGTATCCCTCTCTGGTACAGGCAGGACGGCTTCTGACGTTGAATGCTTCTTCTCTGGTAAAAGAAGCAGAACGTACCAAGAGTTATCCTATGCCTACCAACCAGATTCACAATGTCTATCTGCTTACCAAGCGTGGCACCTATGTGCTGTCCTATCTGCCCACTGCAATGGAAGAAGCAAGTCCGGAACTGAAGATTTTCAACAGTCTGTTCCAGAGAGTAAAAATGGAACTGATTACTGCAATGCGTAAAGACCGTGAAGCGAAGAAAGGATAAGACCCATTATGGCAGAACAAGAAACCAAAAAGCTTATTTTCAGTGGCATTCAGCCCACCGGAACCTTTACCCTTGGAAACTATATCGGGGCAATCCGGAACTGGAAGCCCTTACAGGACGAATATCGCTGCGTTTACTGCGTTGTGGATATGCACGCCATTACGGTACGGCAAGACCCCATCAAGCTGCGTCAGAACACCTTACAGGCATACGCCCTTTTGCTGGCATGTGGCATTGATCTGGAAAAGTCCATTCTCTTTATCCAAAGCCACGTAAGAACCCACGCAGAACTGAGTTGGATTCTTAGCTGTAACACACAGTTCGGCGAACTTTCCCGAATGACCCAGTTCAAGGACAAAAGCCAAAAACACCCGGACGATATCAACGCAGGACTCTTTACCTATCCGGTCCTTATGGCAGCAGACATTCTGGCGTACAATGCCGATCTGGTTCCTGTAGGCGGTGACCAGAAGCAGCACCTGGAACTTGCACGAAACATTGCACAGCGTTTCAACCAGCGGTATGGGGAATTCTTCACCGTTCCGGAGCCATATATTGCACCCCTTGGTGCAAAAATCATGTCTTTGCAAGATCCCACCAAGAAAATGTCCAAGTCCGACACCAACGTCAATTCCTGCATTCTCATTCTGGATGACAAGGACACCATTATCCGCAAGTGCAAACGTGCGGTTACAGACAGCGAAGCAGAAGTGCGCTTCGGAGAGGGCAAAGATGGCATTAACAACCTGATGACCATTTATTCCAGTGTCACCGGCAAAGATTTTGATGCCATTACCAGAGAATTTGCCGGCAAGGGCTATGGAGACTTTAAGCTTGCTGTTGGCGAAGCAGTTGCCGACCATCTCCGCCCCATGCAGGAAACCTATGCAAAACTCATTGCAGACAAGGCGTATCTGAAAGAATGCTATACCGATTCCGACGCAAAGGCACTGGCATATTCCTCCCGGATTGTCAAGAAAGTATACCGCAAAGTCGGCTTTGTAGATGCCACCTAAGGAGTAAGATGCAATGATACCCTATGAAATGAAAGAACGGTACAACATCGACGATCTGGCTGAGATTGTCATGCTTCTGCGAAGCAAGGATGGCTGCCCCTGGGACAAGGAACAGACCCACAAATCCATTCGCAACGATCTCATTGAGGAAACCTATGAGGTTATCGAAGCCATCGACCAGAACGACCCGGTACTTTTACAGGAAGAATTGGGAGATTTGCTGTTGCAAGTGGTTTTCCATACACAGATTGAACAGGAACAGCAGCATTTCACCTTAGAGGATGTCTGCACCGATATCTGTAAAAAGATGATCATCCGACACCCCCACGTGTTCAGCACCGTACAGGCGGACACAACAGAAGAGGTCTTAAACAACTGGGATGCCATCAAAGCAGAGACAAAGCATCAGACAACCTATACAGAAACACTAGAATCTGTTGCAAAAACCCTGCCGGCACTGATGCGTGGGCAAAAGGTCTATAAACGTGCCTCCAAAGCACAGAAAACCCAGCCTGCCTGCAACGAGTCTGTTCTGGCACATATTACAGAATGCAAGCACGCTCTGGAACAGGCAATGTATATGGAGGAAGAGCGAGACATGGCATATGCCCTTGGAGATCTCCTGTTCTGCTGTACCGCCATGGCACAACAGCTTGGAATTGATGCGGAGCAAACCCTGACAGATGCCACAAACCGCTTTGTAAAAAGCTTTGGCGTTATGGAAGAAGCTTGTGCACGTTCCGGAAGAACCATAGAAACCCTCAGCACTACGGAACAGAAAACACTCTGGGAAAAGGCAAAGTGCGTTCTGCAAGAAGAGGAGGAATCGACACATGCGGCTGGATAAATATCTCAAGGTTTCCCGTCTGATCAAACGGCGCACCGTTGCCAATGAAGCCTGCGATGCCGGGAAAGTTCTGGTCAATGACAAAATTGCAAGAGCCTCTTATGACGTAAAGCAAGGGGACATCATTGAAATTCAAATGGGACAGAAGAATCTGAAAGTACGAGTAGAACTTGTAACAGAAGTTGTCCGGAAAGAAGACGCTGCCGGAATGTATTCTATTCTGGCATAAAAAGGAGGACATCCTATGGATTTTACAACCATTGCAAAAAAGCGGTGTTCGATCCGCTCTTATCAAGACAAAGCAATCGAACCGGAAAAGCTGGAGGCAATTCTGGAAGCAGGACGGCTTGCCCCTACCGGTGTAAATTTACAGGAACAGCGGATTCTGGTGGTACAATCCGAAGCGGGCATTCAGAAAATGGCAGAAGCGGTGGTAAAGCCGGAGGCTTACACGGCGAAAGCATTCCTCGTGGTCTGTGCCGAAAAAGACGCTGCCTGGGTGCGGAAATTTGATGGACACAACATCTACGAAATTGACGCCTCCATTGTCACCACCTATATGATGCTGAAAGCAACAGAACTTGGACTTGGCTCTCTCTGGGTCTGTCGGTTCAAAGAAGACGTGCTGCGAGAGGCGTTCCAGATCCCAGAGGCATATGTTCCCGTCAATATCCTCTGCCTTGGCTATGCCAACGAAGAAGCCATCAAACCCACGGATCGCTATGACACCGACAGAAAGCCGCTTTCTGAAACGGTCTGGTATGAGCATTTCTAAGAACTTGTTCTAAAACACAATAAAACCCAAAAACAAAAGCGAGAACGGTTGCAAAAAACCATTCTCGCTTTTTCACGTCTATTTCACGTCTATAAGGCAACTTTAGTGAAGCCGTTCATACTCCTCTTTTTTAGGGCGATTCATCAGATTTTTCACGGCACATTTCGGGTCTGCCCCTTGGAACAACACACCATAAAGCTGTTCTGTAATGGGCATACTTACCTTGTGCTGCTGTGCAAGTTCCCAGGCAGCGTGACAGCAATAATAGCCCTCAACTGTGCCTACCTGTTTCACCGCCTCCTCCGGGGAGACCCCTTGTCCGATCAGAATCCCTGCACGGCGATTCCGGCTGTGCATGCTGCAACAAGTCACAATCAGATCCCCGATTCCGGAGAGTCCGCTAAATGTTTCCAGCTTGCCGCCCATTTCCACCCCAAGATTGGCAATCTCGTGAATGCCTCTTGTCATCAAAGCAGCCTTGGTATTGTCGCCGCATTCCAATCCATCACAGATTCCGGCTGCCAGAGCAATAATATTTTTCAAGGCACCGCCGATTTCACAGCCAACCGGATCGCTGTTGATATAAATCCGCAACGTGTGACTGGAAAAAATCTCCTGAATCTGTGCCGCAGCAGTTTCCTGTACCGATGCTGCGACAACAGTAGTAGGCACCCCACGTCCTACCTCTTCTGCGTGAGAAGGACCGGTAATCACGCCCACCGGATTCTCCGGATACTCCGACTGAATCACCTGACTCATAGTGAAAAAAGTCTTTTCTTCCAAACCCTTGCTTGCGTTCACCAGAACCATATCCTTTGTGAGATAGGGCTTTAGTCTTTGTGCAACAGAACGAATAAACTGAGACGGTACCACAAAAACAACCAATGCACTGCCGGCGATACAAGAAGGATCGCAAGTAAACCCGATTCCCTCCGGAATTTTTACCCCGGGCAACTTGGTTTTATGTTCCCGTTCCCGAAGAATTTCCTCCACAAGCTGTTCTGAAATATCCCATACTGTAACCTGATGCTGATTCTGATAAGCTGCAATTGCAAGACTTACGCCAAATCCACCTGCACCCAGAATTGTAACTTTTGCCATGAATGAACCTCCTCACTTATCATGATGCACAGAAAATTTATTCTCGTTTCCATCTCTCAGTCGCTTCAGATTACTCCGATGCATCCAGATAACCCATCCTGCCATCAACGCCGACATTGCGGTATTCAACCAGAGATACCACATAGGGAGATCTCCTCGCTGAATGTATTGATAGAAAAATGTGGCAAAGGGACAACAAGCAGAAGCAATAATCGAACCGAGAGAGACATATTTCGAAATCACAACCACAATCAAAAAAATCACGATCAATGTGAGAAACACTTTCCAGTCAATGCCCAGAAAAACGGACACCCCTACCAGAACGCCTTTTCCCCCTTTGAAATGATAATAAATCGGGTACACATGCCCCAGAATAGCGAAAATTCCTGCAATATAACCGATAAACAGAATATCCTGCTGTGCCGTCAGACCTGTATGCAACAACACACAAAGCAAACGACTGAGCCAGACTGCAACAATTCCTTTTCCAAGGTCGCCAATCAAAGTCAAGGCAGCACATTTCTTGCCAAAGCAACGAAGGGTATTGGTCAGCCCTGCGTTATGGCTGCCGTACTCCCGAATGTCTTTATGTTTCAGCAGACGTACTACCAGAATTGCGCTATTGCAGCTTCCCAGAAGATAGGACAACAGAGCAGAGAAAACAATTGCAAGCCATAACATCTCTCAAGCAACCTCCCCTGTTATTTTTCATCTCTGGCACGTTCCCGTACCACAAAGCGTACCGGTGTTCCTGTCAAGCCAAACGTTGCACGGATCTGATTCTCAATATATCGCTGATAGGAAAAATGGAACAGATCTCCACGATTGACAAAGATGACAAAAGTCGGCGGTTTCGTACTTGCCTGGGTCATATAGTAAATCTTCAACCGCTTTCCCTTATCCGAGGGGGGCTGTACTCTTGTTGTAGCATATGCCAGAACATCGTTTAACATACCGGTAGAAATCCGCATAGTATTCTGCATGTGCACTTCCTGAATCTTTTCAAAAAGCTTTTGCACACGCTGTCCGGTTTTTGCAGAGATAAACAAAAAGGGTGCATAGGACATAAAGCTGAAATCATGCTTTAATTTTTCCTCATACTCCTTCATGGTGTTTCCGTCTTTTTCAATCAGATCCCACTTGTTTACAACAATAATCGAAGCTTTGCCCTGTTCGTGGGCATAGCCTGCAACCTTGGAATCCTGTTCTGTAAAGCCCTCAGCAGCATCAATGAGAATCAGACAGACATCTGCCCTGTCCACTGCCATATAGGCACGAAGCACGCTATAGTGCTCAATTTTTTCGGTTACCTTGGACTTTCTCCGGATTCCGGCAGTGTCAATCAACGTAAACTTCCCGGATTCGTTCTCAATGGTGGTGTCGGTTGCATCTCGTGTTGTCCCGGCAACATTGGACACAATGACACGTTCTTCCCCTGCAATCCGATTGACCAGAGAGGATTTGCCTACATTCGGCTTTCCGATAATTGCAACCTTGATTGCATCTTCCTCTTCTGCGTCCAGTTCCTCCGATGGCAGCAAATCATACACGGCATCCAACATATCTCCCGTCCCATGGCCATGGGCAGCGGAAATCGGGTAAGGATCCCCGATCCCGAGATTATAGAACTCATACAGTTCCATAGGCGGTTCTCCAATGGAATCGCATTTGTTCACTGCCAATACCACAGGCTTTCCGCTCTTTTGCAGCATACTTGCCACAGCACTGTCGTCTGCGGTAACCCCACAGCGAACGTCGGTGACCAGAACAATTACATCTGCCCGTTCAATGGCAAGTTCTGCCTGACGACGCATTTGCTTTAAGATGACATCGTCGGTTACGGTTTCAATACCGCCAGTATCCACCAACATAAACGAACGATTGCGCCACTCTCCCTTGGCATAAATCCGATCTCGTGTTACGCCAGGAGTATCTTCTACAATGGAAAGACGCTGTCCGATCAACTTGTTAAACAGCGTGGATTTTCCCACATTGGGTCGTCCCACTACTGCAACAACAGGTAATGCCATACTGTTTCATCTCCTTTGCATCTAAAAAATTTCTATTTTCTTTCTTCCTCACGAGAGAAAACAAGTTCTAAGGCAACACCACACAAAGATTGTACGTCAGATGCGCCGTCAGATTTTTTGTCAGATGAAGCAAAAAGCGGAGTGCATACTTTGTGTATGCACGAGCATTTTTGCGAAATATGACGGAAAATATGTGGGGCAGATGACGTGCAAAATCGTCAGATGTTCT
>CAYXKI010000071.1:0-7990 GCA_964465095.1 uncultured Ruminococcus sp. | reverse complement strand
TCTTTCACGCCTACGATACTTGGACATCTCGTCCTGGGAAAATTGGTCAATGCCGACATTTTACAGAGCGTAGCAAATACGCTCTAGAGATTCCTCTATAGCTCAGTCGGTAGAGCATGCGGCTGTTAACCGCAGGGTCGTTGGTTCGAGTCCAACTGGAGGAGCCAAAGAAAATGAATCCGAAGGCAGGTTTTGTCTTCGGATTTTTTTGTTTCGAAAGGAGCGTAAAATTTATGAAGGCAATTGTTTTTGACATGGATGGGGTGTTGTTTGATACAGAACGGGTCAGCGATCGTGCCTGGAGCGTAGCGGCTGAGGAAATGCATTTTACCGAAGATGTTGCAGAGGCGAAGCGAAATTGCCGTGGATTGAATCGAAAGGATGCAACGGCGTATTTTGCAAAGGCGTTCCCCACCTTCGATTATGAAGCATTCCGGAAGAGAAATCGGGCAATTATGCTGCAAATGCTGGAAGAAGAGGGAATGCCTGTAAAAGAGGGCGCATATGCGTTGCTGGATTGGCTCAAAGAAACGGGCTGGAAAATCGCACTGGCAACCTCTACCGGGGAGGAGAGTACCACCCATCACTTGAAAGCAGCCAACATGACGGAATATTTTGACGTGGTTGTGACAGGAGAACAGGTAGAACAAGGGAAGCCTGCCCCGGAAATTTATGAGACGGCTTGCGAGCGTTTAGAAGCAACACCGACATTGAGTTTTGCGGTGGAGGATTCTCCCAATGGGATTCAAAGCGCATTTTCTGCCGGAATGCGGGTGATTATGGTGCCGGATTTGATTGCACCAACGCTGGAATTGCGGCAAAAGGTTGTGACGGTACAGTCCTCTTTATTGGGTGTGAAAGCCTTTTTGGAAAAGTATGGAGAATAAGAACAAGTTCTAGGGCAACACCGCACAAAGATTGTTGTGCAGATACGCAGTAAGATTTTTCGTCAGATTGTATAGAAATTTCGCAGGCATACTGTCGTATGTCAAGAAATTTCTGTGCAGAATGACGGAAAATATTCAAGTAGATGTGCAACAAAGCCGTCAGGCGGTCTTTGTGCGGTGTCGCCCTAAATCGTAGGAGAGCGAGTAAAACCGCTCTCTTTTTTATTTCTAAACAAAATGTAAACAATCAGAATTGCCCTCTTGACAAATTTAGCAGACGTGGTATAATAGTGTTAGCACTTGAAAAGAGAGAGTGCTAATTCGAGAGCAACGCTCTTTTTTCAACAGCCTTTTTAGGAGAAATATAAAAAAGAAAGGAGTCGTGCCGATTTGTGGCACGGAAGAAGCATATGGAACAGAAACAATTTCAAGCGGAGTCCCAACGCCTGTTGGACATGATGATTCATTCGATTTACACACACAAGGAGATCTTTCTCAGAGAATTGATTTCCAATGCAAGCGATGCGATTGACAAACTCTATTTCCGTTCTCTGACGGATGATAGCGTAGGAATGAACAAGTCTGATTTTGGCATCACCATTGCGGCAGATAAGGATGCCCGGACGCTGACAATTTCCGATAACGGAATCGGCATGACGAAGGACGAGATGGAGGAGCATCTTGGCACGATCGCAAATAGTGGCTCTCTCCAGTTCAAGAAAGAGAATAATCTGGCTGAGGACAACCAGATTATCGGACAGTTTGGCGTAGGCTTTTATTCTGCCTTTATGGTTGCTAAGCGTGTAACGGTGAAATCCCTTGCATTTGGCGAGACCCAGGCACACGTATGGCAGTCTGAGGGCGTTTCTGGCTATACCATGGACACTTGCGACAAGGATACCGTTGGTACAGAGATCACACTGGAATTTCTTGATGATGTAGAGGCAGATGATGAGGGCAACGGTGGCGAGAATTACAGCGAATTCCTGGATCAATATCGCCTGCAAAGTCTGGTAAAACGCTATAGCGATTACATTCGTTTCCCCATCACTATGGACATGACAAAGAGTCGCAAGGTAGAAAAGGAAAACGAGGACAAGGACGCTACTCCGGAATATGAGGAGTATGTAGAGCGTGTTACCCTGAACAGCATGGTTCCCCTGTGGCATAAAAACAAGAACGAGATCGAAGAGGCAGAGTATAACAGCTTCTACAAGGACAAGTGCGGTGATTACACCGATCCGCTGTGTCATATGCATGTGCGGAATGAGGGAACGATTACCTATGATGCCCTGTTGTATGTGCCCTCTCACGCTCCTTTTAACTATTACAGCAAGGATTATGAAAAGGGCTTACAGCTTTACGCCAATGGTGTGCTGATTATGGATCGTTGTGAGGATCTTCTGCCGGATTATTTCAGCTTTGTCAAGGGCTTGGTAGACTCTGAGGATCTGTCCCTGAACATCTCCAGAGAGATGCTTCAGCATGACGCACAGTTGCGGATGATCGCAAGAAGCATTGAACGTACTATCAAAAACGAACTCAAGCGGATGATGAAGAACGATCGGGAGAAGTACGAGAAGTTCTATCAGGCATTTGGCTTGCAGTTGAAATATGGCGTTTACCAGGATTACGGAATGCACAAGGATGTGTTGCAGGATCTGCTATTGTTCCCCACTTCTCATGAGAACAAGCTGACTTCTCTCCAGGAATACATTGACCGGATGCCGGAGGGGCAGGAAAAGATTTATTACGCAACCGGCGAAAGCGTTGCCAGAATCGAAGCACTGCCGCAGACAGAACAGGTGAAGGACAAGGGCTATGAGATCCTGTACTTTACCGAAAATGTTGATGAGTTTGCAATCCGGATGCTCCAGAATTATAAGGAAAAAGAATTCCAGTCGGTTCTGGACAGCAAGTTGGATCTGGAAACAGAAGAAGAGAAAAAGGCACTGGAAGAAAAGCAGGACAACAGCAAGGATATGCTGGAGGCCATGGAAAAAGCCCTGGAGGGCAAGGTCGGCAGCGTAAAGCTTTCCGGCAGACTGAAATCCCACCCGGTATGCCTGTCCTCTGAGGGCGATCTGTCCATGGAAATGGCAAAGACCTTGAATGCAATGCCCGGTTCTGAAGGGGAAAAGATCAAGGCAAATATGGTACTGGAATTGAATCCGGATCATGCAGTGTATCAGACTCTGATGGATTTGCAAGCTTCCGGTTCAGAAAAGCTTGCAGATTATGCAAAGCTGCTTTATGATCAGGCACTCTTGATCGCCGGAATGCCCATCGAAGACCCGGTAGCATTCTCTAATCGGATTTGTGACTTGATGTAATGATGAAATCCCGAGAAAATCTCTCCCTATAGAGAAAACACCACAATGTGTTCTTTGCACATTGTGGTGTTTTTTGTTTAATGACGTAATTTACATTGATTCGCCCCAAATGTTCCACTGGAACATTTGGAGGGGTGTGGTTTTCTGTGCCCTCTAGAAAGGGAGAGCGGTCTTGTTCGCTCTCCCTCGAAATCCTGTCGGATTTCTCACCCTTTTCTCCGCGCGCATGAGTATTGCGCAGAGTGTTTCGCTGTCTGCGGACAGCGACAAGGGCTCCTCGCCCTTGACCTCGGCAGCATTTTTGACAAAATTGCTGCACCAAAAAACTTTTATGGCTGAGAAAACTTGATTGTTACATTATACATGATAACAACGAGTATCACAATACGCCAAGAAAAGAGCCAGAGAAGTAATCAGCCACGCCCCATGAAGATAGAGGACAACCATCAGCACAGTGAGGGGCAGAAGGCAGATCAAGGTGGTGAAAAGAATCACCAGTGCAGTAATTGTGGAATTGATTGCAATGGAAAAGACAAGATAGCTTGCTGCCCGTCGCCACTTGTTGATTTCATAGAGATATTCCCCTGTCTTTTTGGACTTGGGATTTCCAAGGTATAAAAACTTGTATGGCAAGCCCTTTCGGATCATCCTTGCCAGAATGACATCAGAAATCGCAATCAGGCAAAACAGAATGCAGGCAATCAGATTCGAGGGCGAAAAGGTCATTTTAACTTCACCTCAACCGGCGTGATGTTCCAGATGTTCTCTGCATAGTCTGCAATGGTGCGGTCAGAACTGAACTTGCCGGCATTGCAGATGTTGTGCCACTGCTTCTTGGAGAAGGCTTCTCTGTCCTTGTACTCCCGGTTGCACCGTAGCTTTGCCTCTACATAGGACTCCAGATCCCCAAGGAGATAATAGTGATCCGGTGCGTGCCAGCTTGCCCCATCCAGAAGCGCATAATAGAGTTCCCGGAAATCTCCTGTACCACCGTCAGAACAAGTGCCGTCAATCAGCGTCTCTACTACCCGGCGGATTTTCTCGTTCTCTGCAAAAAGCTTGCGGCTGTCATAGCTTGGAACAATTTCTTTCAGTTGTTCTACAGTTGCACCAAAGATATAGTTGTTTTCCTCTCCGGCTTCCTGTACAATCTCAATATTTGCCCCGTCATATGTGCCGAGGGTGACTGCACCATTCAGCATCAGCTTCATGTTGCCTGTACCGGATGCCTCTGTGCCTGCGGTAGAGATCTGTTCGGAAACATCTGCTGCTGCCACAAGCTTTTCTGCATAGGAAACATTATAGTTGGACACAAATACCACATTCAGCTTCCCCTTGACTTCCGGGTCAGAGGATACAAGCTTGCCTACCTCATGGATAAACTTGATGATTGCCTTAGCACGGCGATAGCCCGGTGCAGACTTTGCACCAAACAGGAATGTCGTCGGTGTAAAGTCCGTAATGCTGCCGTCTTTTATGCCAAAGTAAATATACAAAATGGAGAAAGCGTTGAGAAGCTGCCGCTTGTACTCGTGAAGCCGCTTGATCTGAATGTCAAAGATAGAATCCGGATCAATCTCCACGCCCTCTTTTTCCAGTACAAAGGCTGCAAGCTGCTGCTTTTTCTGTGCTTTGATGTTGCGGAAGCGCTCCAGGACTGCCTTGTCCTCTGCATAGCCATCCAGCGTCTTTAATGCGCCCAGATTTACTTTCCAGTCATCAGAACCGGCAAGTTCCGTCAAAAGCCCGGACAACTCCGGATTGCAAAGGGCAAGCCATCTTCTTTGGGTAATGCCGTTTGTCTTGTTCTGGAATCGTTCCGGATAAATGCTGTACCAGTCTTTCAGCACAGAATCTTTCAGGATTTCCGTGTGAATGGCAGCAACGCCGTTGGTGTGTGCCCCCATATAAACCGCAATGTGTGCCATGTGCACCATGCCGCCCTGTACCAACTTCATAGAGTTTGCCTTTGCCTTGTCTACGTTCTTCTGGTACATCTCCGTCATAAACTGCTCTTCCAGACGCAGAATTACCGCATAAACCTCCGGTAAGAGTTCTTCTACCAGACGGCAATCCCACTTTTCCAGTGCCTCCGGCATAACCGTGTGGTTGGTGTAGTGGAAGATTTTCTGTGCCATGGCAAACGCTGCATCAAAGCTGTATCCGTTTTCCGGCAGCATCAAAAGGCGAATGAGTTCCGGTACAGAGATAACCGGATGGGTGTCGTTTAGCTGAATGGCAAGCTTGTTTGCCAGATTGTCCAGCGTCCCAAAGGTTGCCTTATGCTTTTTCAGAATATCCTGCAAAGAGGCAGCACAGAAGAAATACTGCTGTTTCAGACGCAGCTTCTTGCCCTCCCAGGTGTCATCATTGGGGTAGAGGACTCTTGAAATGTCCTCCGCATAAACGGTCTCTGCCGCAGCTTCCAGATACTTCTGCTGATTGAACAGGTCAAAGTCAAAAGTCTGTACCGGTTCAGCCTGCCAGAGACGCAGTGTGCCAATGTGATTGGTTTTACAGCCGATAATGGGCATATCATAGGGGACTGCACGAACTGTCTGCCCTTGGAAAGATACCAACACCGCATCTTCCTCTCGCCGTTCTGACCAGGCATCGCCATATTCCATCCAGTTGTCCGGTGCTTCTTTCTGGAACCCATCCTCAAAGGATTGCTTGAAGAGACCATATTTGTAACGGATTCCATAGCCGTCCAAGGGCAGATTCAAGGTTGCTGCACTGTCTAAGAAGCAGGCAGCCAGTCGCCCAAGACCGCCGTTGCCAAGGGCAGCATCCTCAATGACCTCTAAGTCAGACAGAGATACTCCAAGTTCTGCAAAGGCTTCTTCTGCCGCTTTGGTGAGATCCAGTACCAACAAGTTGTTGTATACTGCTCTGCCCACCAGAAACTCCATGGAAAAATAGCAGGCTCTTCTGCCGCTTTCGTGGGCTTTTTTGCTTGCGTTCCAGTCAGGATTGATGGCAGCCATGATGGTTTCCCCCAGTGCCTGGTGTAGCTGCTGTGGCGTTGCCTCCTTTGCGGAAATCCCATGCAGGGCAGCGAGTACCCCTGCTTTTATCTGTTCTTTTGTCATAATTTAACGCTCCTGTTCTGATTTGTGTTCTTTGCGCAGTCTTGCACGACGTTGCGCCGAATTTTCCAGTTGTGGCATGGTGGAAGAGGCTTCTTCCTTTTCCTTTGCCGGGGCGGTTTCTTCTTCCGGGAGACGATTGTATAACTCGTTCAGCCGATAAATCCGCTTCGCCATCCGAGGAGAAAAATCTGTCGTCAGCGTGCGGTATTGCCAGTTTCCACCGGTGGTAGAGGGGGTGTTCATCCGTCCCTCCGGACCGGCATCCAGAAAGTCTTGCATTTGTGCCACAGCAAGCTGTGCAGTGCTACTCCATGTTGCACGAAGAATCTCTGCCGGTAAATCACTGGCACTTCTGCAATGGAGATATCGCTTGGCAAAGCCAATGGTCTTGCTGGAAGAACTGTGCAACCATCCACGGAGGGTCATGTTGTCATGGGTTCCGGTATAGGCGACACAGTTGGAGTTTTTGAAGTTCTGCGGTAGATAGTCACTTTTCGGGTCGCCGTCAAAGGCAAACTGTAACACTTTCATGCCGGGATAGCCGGAATCGTCCAGAAGCTTTCGTACTTCCGGGGTAATAAAGCCCAGATCTTCCGCAATAATGGAGATCTCTCCAAGGGCTGCCTTGACTGCGTCAAAGAGTGCCATTCCCGGTCCTTTTTCCCATTGCCCGATTTCGGCGGTTTTCCGCCCATAGGGAATGGCGTAATAGCTTTCAAAGCCACGGAAATGGTCAATCCGCACGGTATCATAAAGGGTGGAAGCACGCTTTAACCGCTGAATCCACCACTGAAAACCGGTTTCCTTGTGGTGTTCCCAGTCATACAATGGATTGCCCCAGAGTTGTCCGGTGGGAGAGAAAATATCCGGGGGACAGCCTGCCACAGCCAAAGGCACGTGTTCCTCGTCTAGTTGGAACAGTTCCGGTTGCGACCAGACTTCCACGCTGTCATAGGCAACATAAATCGGAATATCTCCTACAATAGAAACGCCTTTCTGATGGCAATAGGCTTTCAGGGCGTTCCACTGGGCATAGAACCAATATTGCAACACACAATAAAAAGCGATGTCCTCTGCATAGGTGACTTTTGCCTTTTCCAGTGCTGCCGGATCTCTTCCTGCAAGTGGGGCTTCCCATTGATCCCATGACTTTCCATGGTGGGCATCTTTCAGTGCCATAAACAGGGCATATTCTGACAGCCAATCCGATTGTTCTGCACAAAAGGCAAGATAATTCTTGTCCGTCTGGTCAAATCGGGAAAAAGCAGTGCGAAGCACATGAAAACAATAGGTATAAATCCGGGTATAGTTTACCTCCCGGGGATTGTCTCCCCAGTGAATCCCGGTATAATCCGATGGCAAAAGCCACCCGGCTGCTTCCAATTGTTCGAAATCAATAAAGTACGGGTTTCCGGCGTGGACAGAAAAAGACTGATAGGGCGAATCCCCATAACTTGTGGGAGAGAGGGGAAGAATCTGCCACACCTGCACCCCACTGTCTGCTAAGAAATTCACAAAGGCACGGGCACTTTCGCCCATTTTTCCAATGCCGTAATTTGAGGGCAGACTGGAAATGTGTAGTAAGATTCCACTTTGCCGTTTTTGTTCCATGAAAAGATACCTCCTTTGATATCGTAATAGAATATGTATGATGCATTTTTCCCTGCATAAACTAGAG
>CAYXKI010000070.1:5075-8011 GCA_964465095.1 uncultured Ruminococcus sp. | reverse complement strand
AATCTGACAAAAAATCTGAGGTTGCATCTGACGCTGGGTCTTGTGCGGTGTTGCCCTTGTATATTTCTGTTCTTATTATATACGATACTGCAAATCAGAATCAAGAGAATGGTATAAAATTTGTATTCTTGCACAAACATTCATAGAAAAACTATGCAAAATTGCTAATTGATAGCGTGTCGCTTTCAGAAACTATCTTGCTTTGTTGAAAGATTTCATATAGTCTGCCAAAACCCTTGCGATTGCCTTGACAAAATTAGTTTGAAGGATTATAATTAGAAAGCTAACTATAAGAAGGGAGATAAAGCGTGGAAAGTCTACACTATTTGTTGATGAAATCGCATTCCATTATGCAGCGACGGATTGTTTCAGAGGCACAGAAAATTGGTCTGACACCAGGTCAGCCCAAGGTACTGGATTATCTTTACGATCATGAGGGCAGTGATCAGAAAACGATTGCAGCTTATTGCGAGATCGAGCCCGCTACGCTTGCAAGCATTCTTTTGCGGATGGAACAAAAAGAATTGATCGTCAGAAGACAAGAGCATGGAAATCGTCGCTCTCTGTATGTCTATCTGACGAAAAAAGGAAAAGAAGCAGCGGAGTCTCTTTACAAGGCATTTGCGATTTATGATGCACAGGCAACCAAAACGATGACACCGGCAGAAACAGAACAACTTAAACAGTTTCTGACCTTTGTCTGCAAGAATTTAACGGAATGAGGAGAACAAATATGGAGGAATTCGAAACAAAACGAAGTTTAGGCAACCGATTACTTTGTTATTTTATAGGGTTGTTTATTATGACCGCCGGAATTGCAATTTCTGTAAAATCCAATCTGGGGGTCTCCCCGGTCAGTTCCATTCCCTATACTTTGACAAGATGTTGGGGAATTGAAATGGGCAAGGCGACAATTCTGTTTCACTGTGTTCTGGTGTTGATTCAGATTCTGATTTTACGGAAAAAGTTCAAGTTAAAATCTCTGCTTCAAATTCCTGTCGGAATTGTATTTGGCTATTTTACGACTTTTTGTAACTATCTTGCTGGTTTTTTGCCGTCTCCGGAACATTTGGTTGTCCGGATTGGAATGATTCTCATTAGCGTTGTTCTTGTAGCAATTGGAATCTTTCTTTACCTACCGGCAAATATTATGCCATTGGCAGGGGAGGGCGTTATGCAGGCAGTATCAGATGTCACAAAGATTCCTTTCCCTCGTGTTAAAGTTGCCTTTGATGTGACAATGGTCGTTGTTTCTCTTGTAACCTGTCTTTTGGTGCTGCACAGCCTTGGAAGCGTGGGACTTGGCACAGTAATCGCAGCATTTCTGGTTGGAATTGTGCTTGGACGGATTATGCAACTCTGGGCAATCTTGAAAAAGCGACGGGTGACCAAAGGAAAATGAACTGGTATTTTATGTCGTATTGCATAAATGTTTTACTTAAATCTAGAACACTCTTTGTGGAAAAGGGAAAATCGAAAAAAAGTCTCTTGACAAATGCTTATGGCTTGTGCTATGATAGGCACAACGAGAACAGAAGCGAAAGACAATGGCGTCAATGGTGATGTCATTGTCTTTTTTTATTATCTTAAATTTGAGTACAGGCTGATTTGAAGCTGCACTTGACTTTCGATTTTTAAGTTTTTTCTGATTCTTGTAAAATAAGACGGAGATGATTTTTTATGAAGCTGGCAGATACGGGATGCACATCACAAGAGATAAAGGACAAGGTTTCCAAGTACATGATTGAAACCTATGAGCGGTTTGATTTTCTGGCAGAAAAAGCAAAGGGCATGATGCTTTACGACGAAACTGGTGAGGGTTATCTGGATTTTTATGCTGGAATCGCTGTAAACTCTGTTGGAAACTGCAATGAAAAAGTGGTTGCTGCAATACAGGAACAGGCTGCAACCATCATGCAGACTTTCAACTACCCGTACACAATTCCCCAGGCACTTCTGGCAGAAAAGGTTTGTACTACCATTGGAATGGACAAGATCTTTTTCCAGAATTCCGGTGCTGAGGCAAACGAAGCCATGATCAAGATGGCAAGAAAATATGGCGTTGAGAAATACGGTCCGGAAAAATACAACATTGTTACTGCGGAAAAGTCTTTCCACGGCAGAACCTTTGGTGCTATGAGTGCAACCGGACAACCAGACAATGCTTGCCAGATTGGATTTGGTGAGATGACACCGGGCTTTACTTACGCTCCCTATAATGATCTTGAGGCATTTAAAAATGCCTGCACAGAAAACACCATTGCAATTATGATTGAACCGGTGCAAGGTGAGGGCGGTGTCAATCCGGCAACCATGGAGTTTATGACCGGCTTGCGGAAGTTCTGTGATGAAAAGGGTATTCTGTTGCTGTTGGATGAGGTACAGACCGGATGGTGCAGAACCGGTAAGATAATGTCTTACATGAACTATGGAATCACTCCGGATATCGTTTCTATGGCAAAGGCAATGGGCGGCGGTATGCCGATCGCAGCAATTTGTGCAAAGGAAGAAGTTGCAAAGGCATTTACTCCTGGTTCTCATGGAACCACGTTTGGCGGACATCCTGTTTGCTGCGCTGCATCTCTGGCAGCAATTGAGGAAATGCTGGAGAAAGATCTGGCAGGAAACGCAAAGAAAATGGGCGAGTATTTCATGAAAAAGCTTAGCACATTGCCGCATATCAAAGAAGTTCGTGGACAGGGCTTGCTTGTAGGCGTTGAACTGGATGGTTTGAATAGCGTAGAAGTGAAGCATAAATGTTTTGATAAGAAGCTGCTGGTAACTGCAATCGGATCAAATATTATCCGGATGGTACCGCCGCTGATTCTTACAGAAGCAGATTGTGATAAGGCGTATGAAATCCTGAAAGCTGCAATTGAAGAAGTCGCAGCGTAAGGATTGAAATAATAGAAGCATACAAACAAGGTTTTGGAAAC
>CAYXKI010000070.1:0-4975 GCA_964465095.1 uncultured Ruminococcus sp. | reverse complement strand
AAGTCGCAGCGTAAGGATTGAAATAATAGAAGCATACAAACAAGGTTTTGGAAACATTTCGGAAACCTGCGTCAGAAAGGACAGATTAAAATGAGAATGATGGGTATTGGAAAGAAAATGATCGGCATGGTATTGGCAACAAGCATGATGGCTGGAGTACTGAGTGGCTGCGGCAGCAGTAGTAGTTCAGACAGCACAAGCAGTTCCACAGCAGATAGTGGCGTATTGCGAGTTGGCATGGAGTGTGCATACGCACCATTCAACTGGACACAAGTTTCTGAGGAAGTGGCTGATGGCAGCACCGCAGTTCCGATTTATGGCAGCAGCGATTATGCTTATGGCTATGATGTTATGGTTGCTCAAAAGCTGGCGGATGAAATGGGGATGTCTTTGGAAATTCATAAGGTAGAGTGGGACTCTATCGGTTTGGCAATGGATTCCGGCGAGTATGACTGTATTATCGCAGGCATGGGAAGAACCGCAGAGCGTGAAGCATCTTACTCCTTTACAGAGCCTTATTATTACAGAAGCAACTGTATCGTTGTAAAGAAAGGTTCTGCTTATGAGAACGTAACCGGTTTGTCTGATTTTGCAGGGGCAAATGTAACGGTTACCACACAGCTTGGTACAGGTTGGGTAAATCTTCTGGATCAGATTCCTGATGCAACATTGGGTGCAAATTATGAGACTACCGCTGAGGTCTTTATGGCAATTTCTAACGGTACAGCAGATGTTGCTGTAATCGACTTGCCAACAGCACAGTCTGCACAGCTTACCAATGATGATCTGGTAATCATTACACCGGATGCAGATGACACTTTTGAGGGCGATGAAGAGATGACCAATGTCTGCATTGCCACCAGAAAGGATGATACAGATCTTCGGGATCAGCTTCAGGCAGCAATGGATGCAATTGGCTGGGATGATAAGGACGCAATGGATGAATTGATGGAAACCGCAGTTTCCTTGCAGCCGGCTGCAAACTAAGCAAGAATTAAGAGTCTGTTTTCATAGGTTCAATGCACGTCTTTTCGGAAAATTTTCCTGCTGAACTTCGTCAGATATCCTTACAATACGCTAGTATTCCTGTGGATATTTTCCTTGTCAGCATAAAAATTACGCTCGAAAATCCGCACATTTTACCTATGAGAACAAGTTCTAAGGTAATACCGCACAAAGATTGCATATGAAATGTGCAAACAGATGACGTGCAAAACCGCCAGATGTTCTTTGTGCGGTATCGCCTTGAATACAGAAGGGAGCGAGTGAGATATGGACACTCCAACAAGTACATTGGGATGGATCTTATTCATCGCAAAAGAATATTCTTCCTTGTTTTTACGAGGAACATGGTTGACACTTTTGATCTCTGTCACCGGAACGCTGATTGGTTTTATACTGGGCTATGTGATCGGAATTATTGAAGATGTAAAAATCAATAAGGAAGACAATCCGGTGAAAAAAGGATTGCTTGGACTGTTAAAAGGGATTTCCAAGGTTTATGTAGAGGTTTTCCGTGATACCCCGATGATTGTACAGGCAATGGTAATTTACTATGGAATCAAAATGTGTGGATTCCCCATCAATCCGATTCCGGCAGCGATTCTGGTAACTGTTCTGAATACAGGGGCATATATGTCCGAGACGGTTCGTGCCGGAATTAAATCGGTAGATCCCGGTCAGCGGGAGGGTGCACTGGCACTTGGCATGTCACCGATTTCCGCAATGTTCCACATCATTCTTCCTCAGGCATTTAAAAATGTCGTACCGGAGATGGCAAATACATTCCTGACAAATCTGAAAATGACTTCTGTCCTGAATGTAATTGGCGTACAGGAACTGTTTATGATGGCTAAAACTGCCGGCGGTACGTATTATAAGTACTTTGAGAGTTATCTGGTAATTGCAATTATTTATTTTGTTCTCTGCTTTGTATTCAATCGGATTTTCCTGTTGGTGGATAAAAAGCTGTCTCAGCAGAAGAATTATGGTCTTGCAGTAGAATATATGGAAAATACGCAGTGAGGAGGGACGAAAAATGGCTTTGAAAAGTGAACAGGAAATCATTCGAGTAGAAGAACTGAGTAAATCCTTTGGAGAACATCAGGTTCTTCGGAAAATTGATTTTACCGTAAAAAAAGGGGACGTTATCTGTATTCTTGGTTCTTCCGGCTCCGGAAAATCCACTCTTCTGCGCTGTATCAATCAGCTAGAAACGCAGACTTATGGGAAAATCTTTTTCCATGGCGAGGAACTCGGAAAGAAGCAGAAAGAAGTAAACGAATATCGTTCCAGAGTGGGAATGGTGTTTCAGTCCTTTAATCTGTTTAACAACAAGACTGTGCTGAAAAATTGCATGGAGGGAACCAGAAAAGTTCTGCATCTCTCCAAGGAAGAAGCACATCAGCGTGCAATTAATCATCTGAAATCTGTGGGAATGGCACCTTTTATCAATGCTTATCCGGCACAGCTTTCCGGTGGACAAAAACAGCGTGTTGCAATTGCAAGAGGACTTTGCATGAATCCTGAGGTGTTGCTTTTCGATGAGCCAACCTCAGCCCTTGATCCGGAAATGGTAGGGGACGTATTGAATGTTATGAAATCTCTGGCAGAAGAAAGCCTGACGATGATTATCGTAACACACGAAATGGACTTTGCACGGGATGTTTCTAACCGGATTCTGTTTATGGATAAAGGATATATCGTGGAAGATGCTTCGCCACAGGAATTTTTCACGAATCCAAAGCACCCACGAGCAAAAGAATTTTTGTCCCGGTTTATTGCAGGATAATACTTCTTAATAGAAAGAAGGGAATTATATGGAGAACTTTGTTGTTACCTTTGCCCGAGGGTTTGGTACCGGTGGAAAGGTGATTGCATCAAAACTGGCAAAAGATCTTGGAATTCACTGCTACGAAAACAGAATCCTGACCCTTGCATCGCAATTAAGCGGATTGGATGAGGATCTCTTTCAGGCAGTCAACGAAAAAATCCGGAACAATGGAAATACCTTTGCAGGATTGATGAAAGGCTTGCCGAGAGCCAGAAAATATATTGCACGGAACGAGAAATTTGTTTCGGATGATACGTTGTTTTCGTATCAGAAGCAGATCATACAAAATCTGGCAGATACAGAGAGTTGTGTCATTGTCGGCAAATGCGCAGATTATATTCTTGCCGGCAGACCAAATGTGGTGAGTGTCTATATTGAAGCACCAAGAGATTTTTGTATTAAGCGAACCATGGAAAATATGGGTGTCACAGAGGAAGTTGCTGTGGCAACAATTAAGAAAACAGATAAGTTTCGTGCGGCATACTATGAGTACTACACCCACGGGAACTATTGGACAAATCCCATCAACTATGATATGACCTTGAATAGTGAAAAAGTGGGCATTGATGAGTGTGTGGAATTGATAAAATCTTATCTGAAAATCAAAGGACTGATTAAGGAATGAAATTTCAATATCATTTGCCGGTAAATTTGTTGTTCGGCAGAGGAACAGTATCGGAAATCGGAACAGCCGCGTTAAAATTCGGACAAAAAGCACTGATTGTCACAGGTGGCAGCAGTTCGAAAAAATCCGGTTTGTTGGATCGGGTATCCAAGGCGTTGACAGAGTGTGGCGTGACGTATACAGTTTTTGATAAGGTTACGCAGAATCCTCTGACTACAACCGCCGTTGAGGGTGCACAACTTGCACGTTCCTGTGGCTGTGATTGCGTCATCGGATTGGGCGGCGGCAGCATTATGGATTGTGCAAAGTCTGTTGCTTTTCTGGCAGTAAACGAAGGGGATATTAACGATTACATCTATAATCGCCTTGCAGGACAAGCTGCACTGCCTATTATTGCGGTGCCTACGACTTGTGGTACTGGTAGTGAGGGAAATGGTTTTGCCGTTTTAACCAATCCGGAAAATGGGGACAAGAAATCTCTCCGTCGGGATTCTATCATTCCTGCATTGTCTATTATTGATTCAGAACTAATGCAAACCATGCCAAAACATGTTCTAGCCTCTGTAGGATTTGATGCGTTGTGTCATAGTATGGAGGCATATCTCTCCAGAATCAGCCAGCCAATGACCGATGCCTTGGCATTACAGGGAATTGCAGGAATTGCAGAAAATCTTGTTTCGGTTTATGAGGGAACAGAGAACCCGGAAGCATGGGATCGGGTAACTTGGGCAAGTACCATTGGAGGAATGTGTATTCACACCGCTGGTGTCGCACTACCTCATGGAATGGAACATCCTGCAAGTGGACTGCGTAACATTGTCCACGGTAGGGGACTTGCAGCCCTGACTCCGGTAATTACTGATGCAAGCTTTGAGGCAAATCCAGAAAAGTATGGTACAATCTCTAAGATTCTGGGAGGAACTTCTGCTTCCGATTGTGGGGATCAGATTCGAAAGCTTCTGGAAAAGATTGACCTTGTGACAAGTTTGTCAGAACAGGGAATTGCCGCTTCGGATATCCCTTGGATGACAGAGAATTGCTTCAAAGTTTCCGCTGCCAGCATTCAGAATCACCCGGCACAGTTTGGAAAAGACGAAATCGCAAAACTCTATGAGAAGGCACTTTAATTTGCTATTTTAAATAAAGTAAAAATCTCAGTCGTGAAAATACGACTGAGATTTTTTGATTTTCCTTTAAGGCAACACCGCGCAATCTTTGTGCGGTGTTGCCTTAATAGAACTACGAAAAGAAAACATCTTGCCCTCCTACGCTGAATGTGCTATAATAAAGGCGACACCGCACAAAGAACATCTGACGATTTTGCACGTCATCTGCCCCACATATTTTCCGTCATCTCGCACAAAAATCCTTTGACAGGCGACAGCCTGCCTGCATGATTTTTGCACAATCTGACAAAAAATCTGACGGCGCATCTGCCGCACAATCTTTGTGCGGTATCGCCTAAAAAGCGTTAGAAAAAGCATCAAAAAATTATCACAATGCACTATTATTATAAG
>CAYXKI010000069.1:0-8093 GCA_964465095.1 uncultured Ruminococcus sp. | reverse complement strand
ATTTCGCTTGTCCTTAGGTGGTGCACAGGCATATTATGGTGTGACACCGGATCTGACAACCCTTGGAAAAATTGTAGGCGGTGGGATGCCTCTGGCAGTTTATGGCGGTCGAAAAGAGATTATGGAATGCGTTGCCCCGTTGGGTTCTGTTTATCAGGCAGGGACACTTTCCGGAAATCCTGTGGCAGTGGCAGCAGGACTTGCTACTTTGGAACAGTTGGAACAAATGCCACAGGTATATGAAGCACTGGAACAGAACTCTTCTGTATTGGAACAGGCAATTCGCAGCGTAGGACTTCAGGTAAACCGTGCCGGATCTCTTCTGACGGTTTTCTTCACAGAAACGCCGGTAATCAATTATGATTGCGCAAAGACAGCAGATACCAAAGCATATGCCCGTTATTTCCGGTATCTTCTGGAACATGGCATCTATACTGCACCGTCTCAATTTGAGGCAATGTTTGTTTCTGCTGCACATACAGAGGAGGAAATTCGTCAGACTTGTCAGGTAATACGGGACTTTAAATAAGTCAGACCGATATCGCACTTTTTCAATTCCTAACAAAACACTAGGGATTAAAACTACGTGCTTCTGAAAATTTCCGGAATTTGCTAGTTTTTTTGCGGATTCTTTTGATAGAATTACAATGCGTATCATTAACAAGTTGAAAAGATCTGTGTAAATTGAATAAAATATACAAAGCCTATTGACTTAGTAGAGTAACGGTAGTATAATAGGGTACAGAACAAAATGAAACAGGTGGGCGATCTATGCGCTGCTGCCTGTGAAAATGAGAGAAAGACGGTGAAGATTACGATGAAGTTTAATACTGCATTGTTACATCACAATTTTGATGGGGAAGCATCAACGGGGTCTACCATTACTCCGATCTATCAGGTAAGTGCATTCGCCCATTCTTCTGCGGAACAGTTGGAAAAAGTGTTTAACAACAAAGCACCGGGTTTTGCTTATACCAGAATCAGCAACCCTACGGTTGATGCTTTTGAAAAGCGAGTGGCTGCTATGGAAAACGGCATTGGCGCAGTTGCCTGTGCATCCGGTATGGCGGCAGTTACAATGTCTCTGCTGAATGTTCTGGAAGCTGGGGATGAAATCATTGCTGGCTCTGGCTTGTTTGGCGGTACGATTGACCTGTTTTCTGACTTAGAAGCCTTTGGCATTACAACACGTTTTGTAGAAAGCGTTGATGTAGCGTCTGTAGAACCGTTGCTTAACGAGAAAACAAAGGCTGTATTTACAGAACTGATTGGTAATCCAAAGCTGGATGTGGTGGATCTGAAAAAAGTCTCTTCTCTGGTACATGCACATGGCGTACCGCTGATTATTGACAGCACCACCGCAACACCTTATCTGGTACATCCATTTGAATTTGGGGCAGATGTGGTTGTGCATTCTTCCTCAAAGTACATTAACGGTGGCGGCAATGCAATTAGTGGCGTAATTATAGATAGTGGCAATTTCCAGTGGGATCCGGAGCGTTATCGTGGCTTTGCAGAGTATAAGAAGTATGGTAAGTTTGCATACCTTGCAAAACTCCGGAATGGAATCTGGAGAAATGTTGGTGCCTGTCTTGCACCGATGAATGCGTTTCTGAATTCCGTTGGTCTGGAAACCCTTGGCTTGCGGATGGAACGGCTTTGCAGCAATGCACAGCAGCTTGCAGAGTTTCTGGATACCGTAGAGGGAATGGAAGTAAATTATCCCGGATTGAAAAAGAGCCCCTATTATGATCTGGTACAAAGTCAGTTCGGTGGAAAAGCCGGCGCAATTCTGACCCTTCGTGCCGGAAGTAAAGAGAGAGCATTCTCTCTGATCAATCACCTGAAATTTGCGACAAATGCAACAAATATCGGGGATACTCGTACTTTGGTCATTCATCCGGCAAGTACGATTTATACGCACAGCAGCGAGCAGCAGCAGAGAAGTGCCGGAGTATATGAAGATTCGATTCGGATCAGCATCGGAATTGAGGATATTGAAGACCTGATTGCAGATTTTGCACAGGCAATTGAAGCCTCTGGATCGGAGGCATAAGGAGGATTTATTATGGCTGTGGATTATGCGACCTTAAAAAAAGGTGGATTTATGCGTCAGAAGCAGAAAAACAACTTTTCTCTTCGACTTCGTGTGGTAGGCGGAAATCTTACCGCTGTTCAGCTTGCAAAAATTGCGGAAGTTGCAGAAAAGTTCGGAGATGGTCACGTTCATCTGACTTCCAGACAAAGCGTAGAGATTCCGTTTGTAAAACTGGAAGATATTGATGCGGTAAAGGCTGCATTGGCAGAGGGCGGTGTAGAACCGGGTGTCTGCGGTCCGAGAGTTCGTACTGTTACCGCCTGTCAGGGCGAGGCAATCTGTCCCAGTGGATGTATTGATACCTATGCCCTTGCGAAAGAACTGGACGAGCGTTATTTTGCAAGAGAGTTGCCGCATAAGTTTAAGTTTGGCATTACCGGATGTCAGAACAACTGCTTGAAGTCTGAGGAAAATGATCTTGGAATCAAAGGCGGAATGCAAGTAAGCTGGAGAGAAAGCGATTGCATTCAGTGCGGTGTCTGTGAAAAGGCATGTCGCAGCGGGGCAATTACGATTCAGGACGGAAAGATTTCCGTGGACGAAAGTAAGTGTAATTATTGCGGACGTTGCGTAAAAGCCTGTCCTACAGAGGCTTGGGATGTGGTAAATGGATACATCGTTTCTTTTGGCGGACTGTTCGGAAACAGTATTTCCAAGGGTAACACAATTATTCCGTTTATTGCAGACAAGGAAAAGTTGATGGAAATCTGCGATGCTGCAATTCAGTTCTTCGCAGAAAATGCCAACGCAGGAGAGCGGTTCAAGTTTACCTTAGACAGAGTTGGCTGGGACAAATTTGAGGAGAAAATTCAGGAGGTTTATCATGGCTGAGTTTCAGATTGATGATACAGTAGATATTACTGATGTGGTCTGCCCGGTAACGTTTGTAAAAGCAAAGGTTGCACTGGAAGAACTGGATGACGGTGAAATTCTGTCGATCAAGATGAATGAGGGCGAACCGGTGCAGAATGTACCGAGAAGCATCAAAGAAGAAGGACACCAGATTCTGAAGCTGATCAACAATGAGGATGGCACTTATAATTTAATTGTCAAAAAGGTTGGTGATTAAGATGTCTGTTCGTGCAAACCGTGAGAATTTTACCACGGAAGTACTGGAAGCAGAGGAACTTGTGCTGGCAGATTTTTATTCTGATAGCTGTGTGCCTTGTAAGCGGATGTCTCCGCTGTTGGCAGAGTTGGAGGAAACCTATGCAGGCAAGGTAAAGCTTGCAAAGGTGAATATCAATTTTGACCGGGAACTGGCAGAGCAGTACGAAGTACAAGCAGCTCCCACCCTGATCTTCTTTCAGCAGGGAGAAGAAAAGTCCAGACTGCGTGGTGCAGTGAAAAAGGCGGAACTTGTTGAAGCCATTGAAGCATTATTATAATCGAAAAAAAGGAGAAAAAGAGAAATGAAAATTACAGTTGCAGGTACTACCAAGGAAGTAGCAGAGGGATTGACAGTTGCACAGTTGGTAATCGACGAGAATGTAGAAACTCCTCAGTATGTTACCGTTACCATCAACGATGAATTCGTAGAGAGTGGCGCTTTTGAGAGCACAGTTCTGAAAGAGGGCGACACTGTAGAATTTCTGTACTTCATGGGAGGCGGACAGTAATGGCATTTACAAACGAACAGATTGAGCGGTACTCCCGCCATATTATTCTGAAAGAAGTTGGCGTAAAGGGTCAGAAGAAACTTCTGAACGCCAAAGTTCTGATTATCGGTGCAGGTGGACTTGGTGCACCGGCAGCAATGTATCTGGCAGCAGCCGGTGTTGGTACGATCGGTATTGCAGATGCAGACGAGGTTGATCTGTCTAATCTTCAGCGTCAGATCATCCATGCAACAAAGGACGTAGGCAAGGCAAAGGTACAGTCTGCAAAGGAAACCATGGAAGCCATGAATCCGGATGTTACTGTAAACACCTATCGTACTTTTGTCACCAGTGAGAATATCATGGAACTTATTCAGGATTATGACTTTATCATTGATGGTACAGACAATTTCCCGGCAAAGTTTTTGATTAACGATGCTTGCGTTATGGCAAAGAAGCCTTTCTCTCATGCCGGAATCATTCGGTTCCAGGGACAGTTGATGACATATGTTCCGGGACAGGGTCCGTGCTATCGTTGTGTCTTCAAAAATCCGCCTCCAAAGGATGCTGTGCCGACTTGTAAGCAGGCAGGCGTTATTGGCGCAATGGGCGGCGTAATTGGTAGCTTGCAGGCAATGGAAGCTGTAAAATATATCATCGGTGTCGGTGATTTGCTGACAGGCTATCTGTTGACCTATGATGCTTTGAAGATGGAATTCCGTAAGGTAAAGCTGCCGCAGCACACAGAAAATTGTGCAATCTGCGGAACGAATCCGACAATTACTGAGTTAATTGACTATGAGCAGGCAGAATGTGATGGGTTGGGACTATGATTACACTGAAAAAAAGCGATTTTGATAAAATTCTGGCACACGCTGAAAAAGAACTTCCGGATGAGGCTTGCGGTCTGATCGCCGGGACAGTCAGCGGTGAGGATAAGACCATTGAAAAGGTTTATCTTCTGACAAATATCGACCATTCCAATGAGCATTTTTCTCTGGATCCTAAGGAACAGCTTGCAGCGATTAAGGATATGCGTGCAAACGGACTGACTCCTCTGGGCAATTGGCACTCTCATCCGGAGTCGCCGTCTCGTCCCTCTGAGGAGGATAAGCGTCTTGCATATGACAGCAAGGCAAGTTATCTGATTCTCTCTCTGATGGATCGGAGCAATCCTGTGCTGAACTCTTTTCATATTGAGGGGACAGATGCAGAAAAAGAACCGTTTCAGATTGTTGAGGGTTAATCGGGATGTATGATATCATAATCATCGGCAGTGGACCGGCAGGCTTGTCCGCTGCGGTGTATGCCAGTCGTGCACGGCTTCGTGCTGTTGTGGTTGAAAAAGATTACATGGGTTCCGGGCAGATTGCTGCCAGTGAACAGGTAGACAATTATCTTGGACTTCCGGGCATTGGTGGCTATGAACTGGGCGAAAAGTTCCGGGAACATGCTGAGGCAATGGGCGCATCTTTTTACGATGGAGAACTTGTCTCTCTTGCAAAAGAGGGAGAGGTTTTTCATGCAACATTTGCAGATGGCAGCACTCTTGAGGGACGTAGCGTGATTTATGCTGCCGGTACTTCTTATCGGCATCTGGAAATCCCCGGAGGAGAACTTTTGGGTGTGTCCTATTGTGCAACTTGTGACGGTGCATTTTATCAGGACAAAACAGTCGCTGTAATCGGCGGTGGAGATACTGCCCTTGGAGATGCATTGTACTTGTCAAATCTGGCAAAAAAGGTGTATCTGGTGCATCGCAGAGAGCAATTTCGTGGAAACCCCATGTTACAGGAACGAATTCGCCAAAAAGAGAATATTCAGCTTGTTACGTGTGCAGTTCCCACAGAAATTGTGGGAGAAAAGCGTGCAGAAAAACTGGTACTTTCCCAAAAGGGAACGACGGTGTCTTTTGATGTAGATGGCGTGTTTGTGGCAATTGGATCTGTGCCTAACACAAGCCCTGTAGAACAGCTTTGCACGTTGGATGCTTCCGGTTATATTCTCGCAGGAGAATCCGGTGTGACAGAAGTTCCCGGATTTTTCGCTGCCGGTGATGTGCGGACAAAATCTTTGCGTCAGGTTGTCACAGCCGTGGCAGATGGTGCAGTTTGCGTACAGTCCGTCGAGCAGTATTTCAATGAAATAATGGTGATACAATGAAACACAAGCAGATAAAAACGGATATTCTGATCATTGGTGGCGGTACGGCAGGCTGTTATGCAGCGATGACGATTGCTGCACAATCAGATGTTAGCGTGTTGATTTGCGAAAAAGCGCATATAAAACGAAGTGGCTGTCTGGCTGCCGGGGTAAATGCGCTGAATGCTTATATAACAGAGGGCAGAGTGCCACAGGATTATGTGGATTATGCCAAAAAAGATGCAGATGGGATTGTTCGTGAGGATTTGCTGCTTACTATGTCAGAACGTCTGAATAAAGTAACAGCGCATCTGGAACAATTGGGTCTTGTTATCCTCAAAGATAAGGATGGCAAGTATGTTGCACGAGGCAATCGAAATCTGAAAATCAATGGCGAAAATATTAAGCCGATTCTTGCCGCAGCAGTAGAGGCGTTGCCCTCTGTTACGGTGATGAACCGTGTCAATATCACAGACTTTTTTGTCAAGGAAAATCGGATTCAGGGTGCTTTTGGTTTTGGTATCGAAGATGATACCTGTTATACAATCGAGGCAAATGCGGTAATTATCGCAACCGGTGGTGCGGCAGGATTGTATAAGCCGAACAATCCCGGATTTTCCAGACACAAGATGTGGTATCCGCCTTTCAATACCGGGGCAGGCTATGCAATGGGCATCCGTGCCGGGGCAGAAATGACGACTTTTGAGATGCGGTTTATTGCTTTGCGTTGTAAGGATACCATTGCTCCTACCGGAACACTGGCACAAGGTGTCGGTGCAAAACAAATTAACGCACTGGGTGAGGTTTACGAGACAAAATATGGTCTGACAACTTCCGAGCGTGTTTATGGCACTGTGGCAGAAAATCTGGCAGGCAGAGGACCTTGTTATCTTCGCACAGAGGGTATTACCCCGGAACAGGATGAATCCCTTCTGAAGGCATATCTGAACATGGCACCGTCCCAGACCTTGAAGTGGATGGAGTCCGGGAAAATGCCTTCTCAGCAGAATGTGGAAATCGAGGGAACAGAGCCGTATATCGTTGGAGGACATACTGCCAGCGGTTATTGGGTGGACACCAATCGTGCCACAACGGTAGAAGGACTGTTTGCCGGCGGCGACGTTGCCGGGGGCTGTCCGCAAAAGTATGTAACCGGTGCGTTGGCAGAAGGAGAAATTGCCGGAGAGTCTGCTTTGCGGTATTGCCGGGAACATCAACCGGTTCCCATTGAGAAAGCGAAAGAGCAGCAGCACTTGGACGAAGTAGAGCGTTTTCTGGGCACATCGAATGGGCAGTTTTCAACGGAACAATTGGAAGAAGCAATGCAAACCGTTATGGATTCCTATGCTGGTGGAATTAAAACGAATTACCGTTTCAATGAAAAGCAGCTTGCAATTGCAGATGAAAAGATTGTACAGTTGACAGAACTGGCAGAAACCTTGCATGCAGAAGATTTTCAGGCGCTGATGCATATTTATGAGTTAAAAGAGCGTCTTGTGGTTTGCCGTAGTGTAATTGCACATCTGAGAGCAAGACAGGAAACACGGTGGCATAGCTTTGCGGAAAATCTGGATTATCCGGAAAAAGATGATAAGAATTGGCGCAAGTATGTGAACTCCCGTCTGGTAGATGGGAAGATTCAGATTATCTTGCGGGATCTTGTGGAAGGAGGACAGACCTATGAGCATTGCCATTGACAAGACACAATGTATCGGTTGTGGAAAATGTCATGATGTCTGTCCCGGTACCTTGATTCATCTGGGTACGGACAAGAAGGCATTTATCAAATATCCCAAGGATTGTTGGGGATGCACTTCTTGCATGAAAGAGTGTCCGGTACATGCCATTCGGTTTTATTTGGGTGCAGATATGGGTGGCAGAGGAAGCATGATGCATACCGAAAAGGAGGGGGATCTCCTACATTGGCTGGTGGAAAAGTCTGATGGTTCTACCACAGACATCATCATCCATACCAAGGAGTCCAATCAATACTAGGAGGGAAGTAATGTGAGCGAGTTTTCACATTTAGATGCACTGGAAGCTGAGGCAATCTATATTATCCGAGAGGTTGCGGCAGAGTGTGAAAAGCCGGTAATGTTGTATTCCATTGGTAAGGACAGTTCTGTAATGCTGCACCTTGCCATGAAAGCATTTTATCCGGAAAAACCGCCGTTTCCTTTTTTGCATGTAAATACAACATGGAAGTTTAAGGAAATGATCGAATTTCGTGACAAGACTGCAAAGAAGCTTGGCAT
>CAYXKI010000068.1:1939-8266 GCA_964465095.1 uncultured Ruminococcus sp. | reverse complement strand
CCTTGACCTCGGCAGCATTTTCGAGAAATTGCTGCACCAAAAAGCTTCTATGTCTGGGAAAACTTTTTTCGTAATTTTTCTTATTTTTTTACTTTGTACTCTCATTCCGACGTTTTACCGCTGCGCCGATAAAGGACGCAAACAATTTCTGCGGCTTATTGGGTCTGGACTTGAATTCCGGATGGAACTGCACGCCCACAAACCAAGGATGATCTGCCAGAGAGACAATCTCCACCAGTCTTTCATCCGGAGAAAGTCCGGCAATCTGCAAGCCCTTGTCGCTCAATAGCTTCCGATAGTTGTTATTAAACTCAAACCGATGACGATGACGCTCGTAAATCAAGTCTTCTCCATAGATTTCCCGAACCAGTGTACCCGGTGTCAGCTTGCAAGGATACAGTCCAAGGCGCATTGTACCGCCCTTGTTCTCCAAATCCTTTTGGTCTTCCATAATATGAATCACGTTATGTTCGCCCTCCGGGGTAAACTCAGAGGAGTTTGCATCCGGGAAACCTGCCTCATTTCTGGCAAACTCTACGACTGCCATCTGCATTCCAAGGCAGATGCCGAACATCGGCACTTTATTGACTCTTGCATAGTGAATGGCTTCTACCATGCCCTCAATACCTCTGTCCCCAAAGCCACCGGGAACGATAATACCATCGCACATTCCAAGTTCTTCTGCTGCATTCGCTCTTGTGATCTTCTCGGAATCAATCCAGAGAATCTTTACCTTTGCATCATTGACAATACCACCATGATGGAGTGCTTCTGCAACAGAGAGATAGGCATCCTGCAACGCCACATATTTTCCAACCAGACCGATGGTAACATCTTTGTCTGCTTTCTTCTGCCGCTGTGTCATAGCGATCCAGTCGGTCAGATCCGGTTCCCGGTTTTCCAGTCCAAGGTGATGGCAGACGCTACTGGTCAAGCCCTCGTTTTCCAGCATCATCGGCACTTCGTACAAAGACGGTGCAGTCATATTCTGAATGATGTCCTCTTCCCGGACGTTACAGAACATACTGATTTTCCGTGCCATTTCCTTTGGAATTTCCTGTTCGGTACGGCAGACAACCACATCCGGCTGAATGCCAATGGACAAAAGTTCCTTTACAGAGTGCTGAGTAGGCTTAGACTTCAGTTCATTAGAACCGGCAATATAGGGCACGAGGGTTACGTGAATATACATAGCGTTGCCTCTACCCACTTCTGTTACGAACTGACGGATTGCCTCCAAAAACGGAGTACTCTCAATATCGCCGACCGTACCGCCAATTTCTGTAATGACAACGTCTGCGCCGGACTCTTCGCCAACCCGATAAATCCGATCCTTGATTTCATTGGTGATATGGGGAATTACCTGAACAGTACCGCCCAGATAATCACCACGACGTTCCTTATTCAGAACTGTCCAGTAAATTTTTCCGGTAGTGATGTTGTTGTTAATGGACAGGCTCTCGTCAATGAAGCGCTCATAATGTCCCAGATCCAAGTCTGTTTCCGCACCGTCATCGGTAACAAAAACCTCGCCGTGCTGATAAGGGCTCATAGTACCCGGGTCAACGTTAATATATGGGTCAAACTTCTGGATTGTCACTTTATACCCTCTGGCTTTCAGCAGTCGTCCCAGAGATGCAGCAGTGATTCCCTTACCCAAACCGGAGACAACGCCGCCGGTGACAAATACATATTTTGGCATATAATGATCCTCCCATGGTTACAAAAAACAATCCGCCTCTGCGGATGGTTCCTGCGTACTGAATTTCCTATTCACTCTATTATAGACCATCCTTGCAAAAAAAGCAAGGGCTTATTTTTGAACATCGGGAAAATCACACAAACTCTCTTGTTGAAAATGTTCCACCGGAACATTTTCAAGGGGAAACTTCCAGGTAACATCCAGATAGGGAGAGCGGTCTTGTTCGCTCTCCCTCGAAATCCTGTCGGATTTCTCACCCTCTTCGCCGTGCGCATGAGTATTGCGCAGAGTGTTTCGCTGTCTGCGGACAGCGACAAGGGCTTCTCGCCCTTGACCTCGGCAGCATTTTTTTACAAAAATTGCTGCATCAAAAAAATCTTATGCCTGTGGAAACTTGATTTTCATGTTTGAAATCAAATCTTTCGAAGTGCAAAAAAGCGACACCACGCAGAAAACCTACATGTGTCGCTCTTCTCAAAATTACTTTTCCCGTTTCGGCACGGCGTACAAATTTGTCTCCCATGCCGGAATATAAAGTTGATGACGAATATAAAGGTCATAACCGGGATTCAATCGCTGAATCAGCAATGGCAAAGCGAAAATGTCCTCATTCCGATGATAAAGTGATACCATCAGCTTTGGAGAGAAATGGGCAATGGTCTGGGATGCACCCCAGAGTGCCTCTCGTTCGCAGCCCTCTACGTCCATTTTAATTACCGTTGCCGGTTTCCCCTGGAGGAAATTGTCCACAGAACGTGCGTCGATTTCCTGCCCGAAAGCAGAAACTGCCGATTGTCTTCCGGCTTTTGTAGCAAAGGGGACAGTTGTATCTACGCACCACGCAACCGCATGATATGCATAGACATAATTCATCCCGTCCAGATATTTGCAAAGCTTTTTAAAGTTTTTCCGATCCGGTTCTACCGCATAAATCCGGATATATTTCCCTCTGGTGTATTGCAGCACCTCATCAATGGTATCCCCGTTATATGCCCCAAGATCCACATAAATCTCATTGGGCGTAAGTCCGATAATTTTCCGATAGATCTCTGACTTCGGTGTTGTCACATCCAAGAGATAACGGATGTTTCCGCTGATTTTAAAGTTAATGATACTAGCATACACCCGTCTGGACTCCTCGTCTGCCAACATATAATAGACGGTTTCCAGTTCTTCGGCGTGTTCCAGGCAATAGTCATAGGTAAACAGACCGCCGCCTGCCACAGGAACATCCGGCACGATCAGGGTGTGTTTTTCGCCCAGCGCCACAACCTTGTCCACCAAAGATTGATACCCGGCTGCAAATGCCAGAACAACGACAAAGTCCTCAACCTGGGCTTCGATTTCTGACAGCTTCCGCACCTTGTACCCGGCAAAGGAATGCCCTCTGACAAACTCGTCACTGGCAAAGATACCGGCAAGGGGGATGGATTTTTCCCGAAAGACACGCATGATCTTTTCCGCACCGTCGCCCATCCCATAGATGAAAATCGGGCGTGTTTCTGCCTGTAATTTTTCCCATGAAGACTGCTTTTCTGTGATAAAAGAAAGCATGTTCCGAAACTCCTTTCTGTCTGAAATAGTTTTTCAGAAGAATTTTCAACAATTCTCGAAATCGTGGTCGTGATCTCCACCATGCGGTGGTGCACTGCCACCGACCATATCTCTGCCACGGATGCTGAATTTATCCCGTTGTTCATTGATGCAAGCCGTAATCAGATCAGACACTTGTCTTGGATTCTTAATTGCATGAATTTCCTTTTCCGGTGTATCCACATCCTTGCTGTAGATGATAATCGTACCGCACCCAAAAAGTCGCTGCAAAAGCGGCAGCTTCATCTTTTTGTCGGTAATGCGGTAGATATCCAACTCATCCTCCACAACCGTGAGAAATCCCACCCGTGTAATCAGACGGGTTTCTGTGAGATAGTACCGGGTAAAAGACAGAGGCAGTCCGAATAGCGTGCGTTTCTTGTCCGTCCAGAGATATTCAATTCCATTTTTCGTCATCGTCCTGTCCTCCCTATACAGCATTATTTTTATTTGAAATGTAGTTCCTTAGAGTGCAATTTCTGCGTTTCCGCCCTGCATAGTGATCTTCTTGTCTGTTCCTGCAACAGAAACAGTAAAGGTCTTATCGGTTTCACCACTTTCGATGAAGATGGTATTGCCCTTACGAGTTGCCGTCAGGGTCAGAACCGGATTTGCCTTGGTGTCATACACTGTTGCGGAGGCAGACTTGCCATCCTCCAGATTGCAGATCATAAAGTCTGCACCCTCTAAATAATCATATTCAAACTGTCCCTGGAATGCACCAAAGGTAACAATAGAATTGGGCTTTGCCAATACCGGCATTTCCAGGAAAGAACAGGTCTTTGCGTGATATTTGCCACCCTCTAAGGTTTCGCCGGTGATAATGTCATACCACTTGCCCTCCGGCAGGTAGAAATCGGCTTCTCCATCTTCCCGGAATACCGGTGCACAAAGGAGATTGTCACCCAGCATATACTGCTGATCCAGATAACGGCAAGCGATGTCGTCAGGATATTCTACAACCATAGAACGCATCATAGGAACACCGGTGGTAGAGGTGTTTACAGCCTGTGCAAAGAGATATGGCATCAATCTGCCCTTGAGTTTTGTAAAGAAACGAAGCACGTCGCAGGACTCCTCATCATAATTCCACGGCACACGATAAGAGGTAGAACCATGGAGACGGCTGTGGGTTGACATCAATCCAAATGCACACCAACGCTTGTAAACGTCCGGAGAAGCAGTCTGCTCAAATCCACCGATATCGTGGCTGAAGAAGCCAAATCCGGAAGAGCACAGGGACAATCCGCCACGAAGAGTTTCTGCCATAGAGGTGTACTCTGCGGAACAATCTCCGCCCCAGTGTACCGGGAACTTCTGACCGCCAACGGTAGCACTTCTGGCAAACAGACAAGCCTGTCCCTTGCCATAATAGTCCTCCAGAACCTCAAACACGGTCTTGTTATACAGGTAGGTATAGTAGTTGTGCATATGAATCGGGTCTGCCCCGTTGTAATATACCACATTGGTGGGGATTCTCTCCCCAAAGTCCGTCTTGATTGCAGTAACGCCCATCTCGCAGAGTTTCCGTACTCCGGAAGCAAACCAAGCAGATGCCTCAGGATTGGTAAAGTCCACAATGGCAAGTCCCGGCTGCCACAGGTCTGTCTGGAAGACACTGCCGTCCGGATTCTTGATGAAATAGCCCTTTTCTACGCCAATATCAAAGAGGCAGGACTTCTGAGAGATATAGGGGTTAATCCAGCAGCACAGTCCAAGCCCTCTGTCTGCCAGACGCTTCAGCATTGCCGGCGGATCCGGGAACTGGGTCAGATCCCACTCGAAATCTGTCCACTGGTATTCTTTCATCCAGAAGCAGTCGAAATGGAACATCTGCAACGGAATATCCCGTTCTGCCATGCCGTCGATAAAGGAAGTAACGGTTTCTTCGTCATAAGTTGTGGTGAAAGAAGTAGACAGCCACAGACCAAAGGTCTTTGCCGGCGGCAATGCCGGCTTGCCGGTGAGGTCTGTATAATTTTTCAGCACGTCTTTCAGGTTTTCACCGCCGATGAAGAAATAATCCAGTTCTTCTCCGGGAACTGTAAAGGAAACCTTGTTGATGGTATCCGATGCAACCTCAAAGGAAACCTTGTCTGCACTGTTAACCAGTACACCATAGCCATTAGAAGTGATATAGAACGGGATGCACTTATAACTCTGATCGGAACAAGTACCGCCGTCAGAATTCCAGGTTTCTACGGTCTGACCGTTTTTCAGGAAAGGCGTAAACTTTTCTCCAAAGCCGTAAACGCACTCCCCCACATCCAGTGTCAACTGTTCCCGTACATAGGCGTTGTGTGCATCCTGCGGATAGTTAAAGAACTCATCATCTGTCTGGAGTGCAAGCCGTGCATCTCTGTGGAATTTGTTCTCCTGGATATAGGAAACGCTACGATAGCCGCCTCCTGCGATCCGCTTGCCGTTTCTGGAATAGGATACATCCCAGCCATCTCTACCCTTTTTGATGGTAAGGGTCGTTCCGCCGGCACGCATGGAAACAAAGCCCTCTTCCTCGTGAATCTCATCCGGCACATAGCCCTCCGGGAGATTCAGTTCAAACTGGGGTTTGTTTTTCAGGCTGCCCTTGTGGTGGCAGATCTGCACCCGGAACACATCCGGTGCAACTGCGGTATAAATAATATCAAAGCATACGCCGCCCAGAGTCATAGCACGATTCCAGATCACACTGGATGTGGCAAAAACCTTGACTGCGTTTTTTGTTGTGGCAACATCATATGCCTGTGCAGCATATGAAACATCAAATCCTCTCTGGTTCAGCCAGAGACCGTCAGAAAACTTCATAGGGGATACCTCCTGTGATTGCAAAAAACTTCCCGGATGCCGTCGCTTTTCTGCTACATCCGTTCTATATCAGTACGCCGGGCACTGTCTATATGTGTCTATTGTACCATAGCTGTAACCGAAATGTCAATCTCTTTCCCGTAAAATCCCCGGTTGTTTTTGCGTGTTTACATTTTTCTCACAAATATTGCACAAATTTTGTGGAAGAAACTTGTGAATCCTGCGAA
>CAYXKI010000068.1:0-1839 GCA_964465095.1 uncultured Ruminococcus sp. | reverse complement strand
GAAACCAAATCCAAAAGCATGGTAAAGCCTTTCACCACCAAAGGCATAGTAATCATGGACAAGATTGTGGTGACGGCAAAAATATGCGAGGCATAGAGGTCGTTGCGTCCGTGTTTCTGGCATTGCAATGTGCACATTGCCGCAGAGGGTGCGGCAGTCAGCACCAGTACCACAGTACGGATTTCCTCGGGAATAAACCGCAGCGGCAAAAGCAGCAGTCCCAGCACCAAAGGAACAAGAAGCAATTTGACAAAGCTGACATAATACACCCGTGGATTTCGCACCGCATGAAGCATATCTGCCTGTGCCACGCTGATTCCGGAGGCAACCATTGCCATCGGGGTGTTCAGGTCAGAGATATAAGTAAAAGTGGTGGAAATCAGGGACGGCAGAGAAATCCGGAAGAAAAACAGCAGCAGTCCGATGACAATCCCGATCACCGTAGGGGAACAAAGCTTTTTCACCAGCGCTTTCTTATCGGTTTCCCCGGTCAGCATCATAATTCCGTGGGTCCAGGAGAAACAGAAGAACACCGTAAGAAAAGCGGTGGCATAAAACACGCCCTCCGTACCAAGGAGGGCACTTGCCAGAGGGATTCCCATAAAGCCACAGTTGCTGTAAATCGCAGAAAAGCGTTCGATTTCCGTCTCCCGTCCCGGTTTTTTCCGGATCACAAGGGTGACAACGGCAATTGCAAGAACATAAGAAATCGCCGCCAGAAGAAACGTCCACAAGAGGTTGACTACCAGTCTGGACTCATACTCCACCTCTGCGTAAGCATTTACCACCAACACCGGGGTGACAATTTCCAGAACGAAGTTGGAAAACTGTTTTCCCCCTTGTTTGTCTACGATTTTCGTCCGATATGCAAGCATACCCACAAAATTCAAAAGCAACATCAGAATTGCCTGTTTAAAAATAATTGATGCCATACCTTTCTCCCCTTTTCACAAAAGACGGGCAGAAACCAGACAAACCTGATCTCCGCCCAACTTCTAGTATAGCAGTATACTTTTAACAAAGAAAAGATATCAGATGAACAGCGGCTGAATTTGCCGTTGTTGCAATGCAAGTCCCACCGTATCCGGCAGATAGGGAAACGCTGCCACAAGGGAATTCGGCTTTTCCACGGGATCATCCTGGTGCAGGGGCACAAGGTAGAACTGTTTCAGATTGCAAAGCATCCCGATATTTTTCCCCGATGCCCCCAAGCCATCGTTTGTGGCAATCGCCAACACAATAGGCTTCTGGCGACGAAGCATGGACTTTACCGCCATGGTTACTGTAGTATCCGTAATCCCCCGTTCCAGTTTTGCGGCAGTATTTGCAGTACAAGGGGCAACCACCAGAAGATCCAACCGATTTTCCGGACCAAGCGGTTCTGCCTCCGGGATGGTACAAATCGCCGGTTTGCCGCAAAGTTGCTCCAATTTTTCCACCCATTCCCCTGCTTTTCCAAACCGGGTATCCAATCCTGCGGCGTGTTCTGAGAAAATCGGTGTCAGTTCTGCCCCGGCTTGCTGTAATCGCTGTGCCTGCACAAAGGCTTTTTGAAAGCAACAGAAAGAACCGGTCATGGCAAAGCCAATTCTCACACCCTCAAGTGTTCCCACAAAGCATCCCCCCTCTCCTCTAGAATCTCTAATACAGTATCTGCCACAATCTCCCCGGCAGTTTTTGGTGCAACTTGTGCCGGAGGGGAGAGGATGGGATGACAAAAAAACAAAGTGCAATTTCAAGCCACAACCCCAAGCCATTAGATTTTTTTGGTGCAGCAATTTTTCTAAAAAAATGCTGCCGAGGTCAAGGGCGAGGATGGCTAATTCTGAGTCAGGATTC
>CAYXKI010000067.1:0-8340 GCA_964465095.1 uncultured Ruminococcus sp. | reverse complement strand
CTTGCATAATTTCGTATCAAAAGGGGAAACTGTAGAAAATGACGAAGGAGTGATTTTCTATGGCAAAAGCCCCTGATTCTATCCCCTCCCCGGAGGAAACCGTTCTGACTTCCTGTGCCCCTCACACAGACTCTGCCCAACATGGCGGACACTGTATCCACTGCCTGAATATCATCGGACAGATTGAGGGACACACCATTTTGCCGGAGGACACCAAAACCACCAAATATGAACACATTCTGCCGGCACTGGTTGCCATTGAACAAGATCCCACCGTAGAGGGGCTTCTGATTCTCCTGAATACCGTCGGCGGTGATGTAGAAGCCGGTCTTGCCATTGCGGAGATGATCGCCGGCATGAAAACCCCCACGGTTTCTCTTGTGGTGGGCGGTGGACACTCCATCGGCATTCCTCTGGCAGTCAGTGCAAAGCGATCCATGATTGTGCCCTCTGCCACCATGACCCTCCACCCGGTTCGTACCAATGGTCCTGTGCTTGGTGTGCCACAGACGGCAATCTATTTCGAGAAAATCCAGAATCGGATTGATCGCTTTCTCCTCCGACACAGCCATATCACAAAGGAAACCCTGAAAAAACTTCTGTATAACACCCGGGAACTTGCCACAGACATCGGCACAACCCTTTCGGGAAAAGAAGCGGTTTCCTGTGGGCTTATTGACCGGGTAGGGACGCTGCATAAGGCATTGCAGCAACTTGATCAACTCATTGAAACCTCCCAAAATTGAAACCTCCCAAAAAGAAAGGTAGCATAACATTGGCTAAAACTTCAAGAGCAAAATCCGGTTCTGCCTCCAAGAAAAAGGGGGCAACAAAAAAGACAAGTTCTTCCAAGACCCCTCGCACCCCAAAAGAAGAGGCGCTGGATAAATTAAACCAACAGCAATCCGGGAACACAAAATTCCAATCTGTGATTCTCTTTGCCTGTGCGGTTCTCTTTTTTCTGATTGCGTTTATTCAAGGGAGTGCCGGTTGGTATGCCCTGCACCGCTTTGTGCGAGGGCTTTTCGGATTTTCCATTCTCCTTGTTCCTGTCATCCTCTTGGTTTCTGCTTACTATACCGAACGACGCAAAGGGATGTCCCTCTCCAGACGACTGCTGTTCAGCCTGGGACTGACCATTGTGGTCAGCAGCTTTGTGCAGATTCTCTTTGCAGGAGAAATCGAAAAGAAAAGCTTTCTCCGTGCCATCCGCTATCTCTACGAATCCGGCGCAGACAACGCCTTTTGCAGCGGTGGTGTCATCAGCGCAATTCTTGCCTATCCCATGATTCACATCTTAGGGATCACCGGTGCACGGATTCTCATTGTGCTGCTGCTTTTTGTGGCAATTATGTGGATGCTGGATCTTAGTATGCACCAGCTTTTTGACTATCTGCTGTTCCCTTTCCGCAAGGGCAAGGAACTGTGGCAACGAGAACCGGACTGGGCAGACGATATCCCCGATGAGGAATATCCTCCGGAGGAAACAGAAGAACCGGAAGAAGACGAAACCAAGTTTCTTCTGCCAAGCCCCAAAAAGCAAAGCAAAAAGCCGGCACTCCCGGCTTCCGCACCGGAAACGCCGGAAGAACCATTCCTGCCGGAAGATCCCACTGCCCTCTTTGATGATCTGGATGCCATGATCCGGGAGAGTAGCAATAACACTGCCTCCTCCTACGATATGGACATTGACATTCCTTTGGATGGGGACATGGACGAACAAGGGCTTGTCTCTCCGGAAGAACTCCACGACGATCCCCCCTATCTCATCGACGACCCGGAAGCACAGGCGATCCCCTTACCGCCGGCAAAGCCCTATCAGATGCCAAGCATAGACTTTCTACAGCCGGGCATCAGCCGGGCAGGAGATCCCGCAGCAGAGGCGGAACTGAAAGAAAATGCCGGAGTTCTGGTGGATACTCTGGGAAGCTTTGGGGTAACGGTACGGATTACCGGAATCTCCCGTGGACCCTCTGTTACACGGTATGAAATCCAACCGGCAGCCGGAGTCAAGGTTTCCAAAATCACCGGGCTTGCAGACGACATCGCCCTCTCTCTGGCAGCACAAGGGGTGCGTATGGAAGCCCCCATTCCCGGAAAGCCTGCCATCGGGGTAGAAGTCCCCAACGGACACAAGGACACCGTATCCCTCCGGGAAATCCTAGAGAGCGACAACTTTAAAAATTCCAAGAGCCGTCTTACCTTTGCCATTGGCAGAGATATTGCCGGCAATGCGGTAGTGGGAGATATTGCAAAACTCCCGCACATGATTATCGCCGGTGCAACAGGTTCCGGTAAGTCTGTCTGCACCAATACCATCATCATGAGTATTCTCTTCCATGCAACTCCGGATCAGGTAAAGCTGATTCTCATTGACCCGAAAATTGTAGAGTTTACCGTCTATGCAGGAATTCCCCACTTGCTGATTCCCGTTGTCACAGACCCGAAAAAAGCTGCTGGTGCTCTGAACTGGGCAGTTCAGGAGATGCAGCGACGGTACAATCTCTTTGCAGAGCACAGCGTCCGGGATCTTGGGGATTACAACAGCCTTGCCACCCAGACAGAGAACGATCTGGAAACCATTCCCCAGATTGTCATTATCATTGACGAGCTTGCAGACCTGATGATGACCACCGGAAAAGAAGTGGAAGATGCCATCTGTCGTCTTGCTCAAAAGGCACGTGCAGCCGGAATGCATCTGATTATCGCAACCCAGCGTCCGACCACGGACATTATCACCGGTATGATCAAGGCAAATATTCCAAGCCGGATTGCCCTGTCGGTCATGTCCCAGATCGACTCCAGAACCATTCTGGATACCGGCGGTGCAGAAAAACTCCTGGGGCACGGAGATATGCTCTATTTGCCAAACGGAAAGATCAAACCTGTCCGCATTCAGGGCTGTTTTACCACCACAAAAGAAATCGAGAAAACTGTCGCCTTTATCAAGGAACAGACCCAGAGCGACTATAACGACGAGATTATGGAACAGGTAGAACAGAACATCCCGGTGACAAAGGAAGAGAAAAAGGCTGCAAATTCGGGCACAAACGCCCCTGCCGCTTCTGCTTCCAATAACTCGCCGGAACCCGGCAGCGATGAGGATGTCTTAGAGCGTGCCATTGAGGTTGTGGTAGAAGCCGGACAGGCATCCACTTCTGCACTACAGCGGCGATTAAAGCTTGGCTATGCAAGAGCCGCAAGAATGATGGATGAACTGGAACAGCTTGGGGTCATCGGTCCCTATGAGGGAGCAAAGCCCAGAAAAGTTCTCATGACAAAAGAGCAATACGCAGAGCGAAAACTGCGAAGAATGAAATAAAGGGAGCACTGTTTTTATGAACCCATTTCTTCCTGTGACAAAACAGGAACTTCTGGAAACCGGTGTCACACAGCCGGATTTCGTCTATATCACAGGGGATGCCTATGTGGACCACCCAAGCTTTGGAGCAGCCATTATTACAAGGCTTTTAGAATCTCAGGGCTACAGCGTCGCTATCCTCCCCCAACCGGACTGGCACAGCAGCCACGACATCACCCGATTCGGAAAGCCACGACTTGGTTTTCTTGTCACCGGTGGAAATATTGACTCTATGGTTGCCCACTATACCGCAGCCAAGAGAAAGCGGAGCCGGGATATGTACTCTCCCGGTGGAAAAGCCGGACTGCGTCCTGACCGTGCCCTGATTACCTATTGTCGGCTGATTCGTACAGCCTATCCCGATGCCCCCATTGCCATTGGAGGATTGGAGGCTTCTCTCCGACGCTTTGCCCACTATGATTACTGGGACGACAAAGTAAGACCCTCTATTCTGGTAGACAGCGGTGCAGATCTTTTGCTGTACGGCATGGGAGAACACCAGATCACGGAACTTGCAAAGCTTCTGGCAGACGGTGTGCCAATCGGCGAGATCACCCACATCCGTGGAACGTGCTATCTCACCGACCCGGTAAACACCCCTTGGAACAGCGTACAGTGTGCAGATTTCGCCCAGGTCTGTCGGGACAAAAAGGCATATGCCAAAGCCACACGACAGCAATATGACCAGCAAGACGAAATCACCGGAAAGACCATTGTCCAGCGACACGGAGACAAAATGTTGGTACAGAATCCACCCTCTCCAAGCCTTACGCAAGAGGAACTGGACACCGTTTACGCCCTGCCCTATCAGCGCAGACCACACCCGATGTATGATGCGCAGGGGGGCGTTCCCGGCATTGAAGAGGTACAATTCTCCATTGCCCACAACCGGGGCTGTTTTGGCTATTGCAACTTCTGTTCCATTGCCCTGCACCAAGGGAGAAAGGTCACCTGTCGCAGTGAAGCATCCGTACTGGAAGAGGCAAAGAAAATCACCCAGATGCCCAATTTCAAGGGCTATATTCACGACGTGGGAGGGCCTACCGCAAATTTCCGTCACCCCTCCTGTAAAAAGCAAGAAACCCACGGGATGTGCACCGGAAAGAAATGCCTTGCCCCGACTCCTTGTAAGGCGTTAGAGGTTGACCACAACGAGTACTTACAGATGCTGAGAAAACTCCGGGCATTGCCAAAGGTAAAGCGTGTCTTTATCCGTTCCGGCATCCGCTATGATTATGTCATGGCAGACAAGGACGAAACATTCCTGAAAGAACTGATTGCAGAACACGTCAGCGGTCAGTTAAAAGTCGCCCCGGAACACGTCAGCGACAATGTACTGGACAAAATGGGAAAGCCCCACTTAGAATGCTATGAGGCATTTCAGAAGCGGTTTTACGAGATCACAAAAAGCATCGGCAAGAAGCAATATCTCGTCCCCTACCTGATGTCCTCTCATCCGGGAAGCACCTTGCAGGATGCCATCCGGCTGTCCCTTTATCTCCGGGATCACAACATTCACCCGGAACAGGTGCAGGATTTTTATCCCACACCGGGGACAATTTCCACTTGTATGTATTACACAGAACTTGACCCCTATACCATGGAACCGGTTTTCGTTCCGAAAGCACCGGAGGAAAAAGCCATGCAGCGTGCCCTTTTGCAATACTATCTGCCCCAGAACAAGCCCCTTGTGCTAAAAGCATTACGGCTTGCAGGCAGACAGGATCTCATCGGCACAAAGCCCGGATGTCTTGTTGCACCGGATGCAAAACAGGGGAAATCTTCCCCCAAAAAGCCCACCAAAAAAGGACGAGGAGGTACACCGTCACGAAACAGAACACAAAAAAACAACTCCAGAAACTCCCGGCACTCCTGACCACCCTGACGCTGACAAGTTCCCTGTTCGGCTGCGGACTGGAGGACGTGGAAACTTATCTCACCGATGCAATCCGTAGTGCAGCCGGGCAGGAGGAGACAGAGAAAACGACCCCCTCCACCGACGAAACCGCCGTTAAGGTCTATTATCTGGATGTGGGACAAGGGGACAGCGAACTCATTGTCACAGACAGTGCAGCAGTGCTGATTGACGCAGGAGAAATGGGCTGTGGAGATACGATTCTGGCAGATTTGCAGGAATATGGCGTGTCCACGCTGGATTGGATCATTGTCACCCATCCCCATGCAGACCACATGGGAGGATTTCCCACCATTTTGCAATATGCCGCAGAAAACAGCGATCTTTCCGTGGAAAATGTCATGCTTGCAGACCTCCCGGAAGAGGTTACCCCCACCACCAGAATTTATGAGAACTTTCTGGATTCTGTAGAAGCCTGTGACCTGTCGCTGACAGATGCGGTGAATATGACCATTGACCTTGGCACGGCGACCTTAGAAATCATCCCCTCGCCCGGTACAGACTATGATTCTCTCAACGACTATTCCATCTGTGCCTATCTCACTTGCGGAGAGAACGGATTTTTCTTCACAGGGGACGCTTCGAAAGCAGAAGAAAACGATCTTCTCTCTTCCGGTGCATTGGATGGAATTTCCCCGGATGTGCTAAAGGTGGGACATCACGGCAGCAGAGAGTCCTCAAACGATGCCTTTCTCGCTGCATTAAATCCGGAGATTGCAGTGATCTCCTGTGGCATTGACAACTCCTATGGACACCCCCATGAGGAGGCAGTTTCCCGGTTGTCGGAATATTGCGGTGACAACATCTGGCGTACCGATGAATCCGGTACCATTTGTATCACCAGTGACGGAACAACGCTGACGGTATCAACGGAGAAATAGAGGGAATTATGATGCTGATTCTGGATCGGATTGAGGGACAGACTGCGGTACTGGAAACAGAGCGCGGTCTCAAAAACGTGCCACGTACACAGCTTCCGGCAGAGGTAAAAGAGGGAGATGTTCTCCTCGCCTCGGAAACCGGCTATGTGGTAGACGTTGCTGCCACACAGGCACGAAGAGAAAAATTATTGAAAAAAGCTAGAAATTTGCGAAAGCAATAAATTAAAAAAATAATAGGCGACATCGCACAAGGATTGTACGATGTTGCCGATAGAGGGGTACTATGGAAACAGACCATTTATGTATCGGTGGCGGTGCTGCGGGAATGTATGCTGCACTAACTGTCGCCACAAAGGGAAAACGCTGTATCCTTGTGGAACAAAACGAACAGCTTGGAAGAAAATTGCGGATCACCGGAAAAGGTCGGTGCAACCTGACCAACAATTGCGACAAGGAAACGCTTTTTGCAAATATTCCCGGAAACAGCAAATTTTTATACAGTGCGTTCTCCCGTTGCACCCCACAGGATGTCATGGAATATTTTGAGACAGAACTTGGGGTGCCCTTAAAAACAGAACGTGGAAACCGGGTTTTCCCCGTCAGTGACCGGGCAGAGGACATTGTACAGGCGTTACAGAAAGCCCTCCGGAAAGCCGGAGTCGCTGTGGTTCGTGGCAAGGTCAAGGGGCTCATTCTGGAAGAGGGACGCTGCTGTGGGGCAGTTTTAGCAGACGGCACAGAGATCCGGGCAAAGACCACCCTCCTTGCAACCGGTGGGATGTCCTATCCCAAAACAGGTTCAACCGGAACAGGATACGCCCTTGCAGAATCCGCAGGGCACACCATAACTTCCCCACAGCCCTCTCTGGTGCCTCTTGTGACCCAGGAGCACTGGTGTCAGGAGGCAATGGGACTTTCCCTCCGCAATGTCACCCTACGGCTTTATCGGGGAGAGAAATGCGTCTATGAGGAACTTGGAGAGATGTTGTTCACCCATTTCGGCGTGTCCGGTCCATTGGTGCTCAGTGCAAGTGCCACCATGCGAAAAGGCGTGCCCTCAGACTACCGTCTGGAAATTGACCTGAAACCGGGACTGACCCCGGAACAACTGGACAAGCGAATCCAACGGGATCTACAAGAAAGCCCCAACCGGGATCTTGGAAACATCCTCCACGCCTTATTGCCGGCAAAGCTGATTCTTCCGGTGCTGCGGATTGCAGCCATTGCCCCGGACACCAAAGCAAACAGCCTTACCCGACAGAAGCGGCAGGCACTTGGCAACACCATAAAAGCACTCCCCCTGAATCTCAAAGCCTTTCGTCCCATTGAGGAGGCAATTATTACACGGGGTGGTGTTTCAGTAAAAGAAATCAACGCAAAAACCATGGAATCCAAATGCTGTCCCGGCTTATACTTTGCCGGAGAGATCATTGATACAGACGGATATACCGGCGGATTTAATTTACAAATTGCCTTTGCCACAGCCTATAGTGCAGCAGTGGCAATTGCCCAACAAGAAGGAGTTTACGCAAAATGAAAACAGTTAACATTGCGATTGATGGTCCTGCGGGTGCAGGAAAGAGCAGTATTGCAAAAGAACTTGCTGCCCGGCTTGGATTTGTCTATGTAGACACCGGTGCATTATACCGTGCCATTGCCCTCTTTGCAAACGACTATTCCTCAAAGGAAGCTTTTCTGGAAGACTTAGAGGACAAGTGCAAACTGGAACTGAAATATTTCGCAGGAGCACAGTGTATCTTTCTGGGAGGAGAGAATGTCACCGACAAGATCCGCACCCCGGAGATCTCCATGAAAGCCTCAGAAGTGTCTGCACTGCCGGAAGTAAGACGGTTTCTGTTAGAGACACAAAAGCAGATTGCAAGAGAATATAATGTCATTATGGACGGCAGAGACATCGGAACGGTTGTGCTTCCCGATGCAGATCTGAAAATCTTTCTCACCGCTTCTGCGGAAGAACGTGCAAGCCGTCGTTATCTGGAATTGAAAAATAAGCCCGGTGCACCGACTTATGAGCAGATTCTGGCAGATATTCGTCAGAGAGATGATAACGACATCAACCGTAAGGTTTCCCCTCTTCGCCAGGCAGAGGATGCTGTGCTGGTAAATACCACGACCATGGGCTTTCATGAGGTCTGCGAGGAGATCATGAAGCTGATTGAGAA
>CAYXKI010000066.1:0-8349 GCA_964465095.1 uncultured Ruminococcus sp. | reverse complement strand
AACCGCAAAGGCAGAACTGGAGGAGTTGATTACTTCTCTTACCAAGGAGATGGAACGGATCTTTTCGGAGAGTTTCGCTTGTATCAATCAGAATTTCCAAGAGATTTTCCGGGATTTGTTTGGTGGCGGAGAAGCAAGACTGGAACTTACTGATCCGGAACAGGTGTTGGAGTCCGGAATCGAAATCAAGGTTGCACCGCCGGGAAAGGTCATCAAGAATCTGATTTCTCTCTCCGGTGGGGAACAGTCCTTTGTGGCAATTGCAATTTATTTTGCAATTCTGCGTCTGCGTCCCTCTCCGTTTTGTATTCTGGATGAAATTGATGCAGCGTTGGATGAGGGAAATGTGCGGCGATATGCTCAATATTTGCAGCATTTTACAAATACAACCCAATTTATTCTGGTTACCCACAGACGAAGTGCAATGGAAGAAGCCAGCGTGCTCTACGGGGTTACCATGCAGGAAGATGGCATCTCCAGATTATTGCGAATGGAACAAGAAGAGTTGGTGTTGCCTTAAGTCGCCCTTGAATAGAAAGGAGTTCTCTATGGGCTTGTTTGGAAAGAAAAACAAAGAAAAAAATGCACCGTTCTGGAAACGGAATAAGGAAAAATCGGCAGAATCCCCTTTGATTTTGCCGGATACGCAGGAAGATGCAGAGGAGATTGCCACTTCTGCCCTGGAACAGCAGCAAGCACAGGAACAAGACGAAATCGAACAGGCACGTCAGGCGGCAGAAGCTGTGATACAGGAAGATACCTTGCGTCAGGAAGCGGTGGAACTTGCCCGTCAGGCTGCTCTGGAGGCAGCCGGTCACCTTGCGGAATCCGCAGAGCCGGAATCGGAAGAAGTCGTAGAATTTGCGGAAGAAGAACCGGAGGAAGAACAGGAAGCGGAAACTCCGGATCGTGAACCGGAAGAGGAAACGGAAGTAGAATCTATCCCGGAGGAAGAAACTTTTGCACCGGAGGAAGTAATTTCGGAGACAGAACCGGAGGAACTTGAACCGGAAGAAGAGGAAGTTGAGGAATCCGAAGCAGAAGAATCTGAGGCAGAAGCAGAAACAGATGCTGAGGAAGAAAAGCCGGAGAAAAAGGGCTTGTTTGCGAAAATCCGGGAGGGACTGCGTCGCACAAAAGATGCGATGATGTCCAGAATGCAGCAGGTGCTGAATGGATTTACCAAAATAGACGATGATCTCTTTGAAGAATTGGAAGAGACGTTGATTATGAGCGACTTGGGTCCGGAAACGTCTGTCACCATTTGCGATACGCTGCGGAAACGAGTAAAAGAACGTGGTGTTACCGACCCCCAGGAAATCATGGGAATGATTCAGGAAATCCTTACGGAAATGCTCGGAGAAGATCAGGAGATTCAGTATCCCACTACACCGACGATTATTATGGTAATCGGGGTAAATGGTGCCGGAAAGACCACTACCATCGGAAAGCTTTGTCATCAGCTAAAAGGCGAGGGAAAGAAAGTTCTGGTTGCCGCAGCAGATACGTTCCGTGCTGCTGCCATTGATCAGTTAGAGGTCTGGACACAGCGTGCAGGGGTGGATCTGGTAAAACATGCAGAGGGTTCTGACCCGGCTTCGGTTGTCTATGATGCGGTGGATGCGGCAAAAGCAAGAAATTGTGACGTGCTGATTTGTGATACTGCTGGTAGATTACACAATAAGAAGAATCTGATGCAGGAATTGGCGAAAATCAATCGGATTCTGGAAACAAGAGCAGAAGGGTGCCATAGAGAGATCCTGTTGGTATTGGATGCGACGACCGGACAGAATGCAGTAAATCAGGCAAGACTGTTTCAGGAAGTGGCAGATATCACCGGAATTGTGCTGACAAAACTGGATGGTACCGCAAAGGGTGGTATTATTGTTTCCATCCGCAATGAACTGGGCATTCCGGTAAAGCTTGTAGGGGTCGGGGAGAAAATCGACGACTTGCAGCCGTTTTGCGGAAAAGATTTTGTTCGTGCCCTTTTTGAACAGGCAGAGGAGTGACAATGCAAATGAAACAGATTGTAATTGCATCCAACAATGCAGGAAAATTAAAAGAGTTTTATGGGATTTTGCAGCCTTTTGGAATAGAGGCAATTTCTCAGAAAGCAGCAGGCTTTTCGCAAGAAGTCGCAGAAACCGGCACGACCTTTGCAGAAAATGCTGCTTTAAAGGCTCGTGCAGTTTATGATGCCCTCCATTGTCCGGTTGTTGCAGATGACAGCGGTTTGATGGTAGATGCTTTGGATGGTGCTCCGGGGGTATATTCTCATCGCTTTGCCGGAGAGGGTGCAACGGATGCACAGCGGAATGAAAAACTTTTGGCGTGTCTGAAAGAGATCCCCACAGAAAAGCGGACGGCACGGTTTGTCTGTGTACTTTGCTATATTGATGAAACCGGACAGGAACAGTTCTTTCAAGGGACTTGTGAGGGACTTATCGGATATGAGCCCATGGGAGAGAACGGATTTGGATATGACCCTTTGTTCTGCTATGGAGGAAAGACTCTCGCACAGATGACAGAGGAAGAAAAAAACCAGATCAGTCACAGAGGGGCTGCTCTGGAAAAACTGAAAGCATATTTTGAAAAGAGGAAGAGTACAGTATGTTGACAAGTAAACAGCGTGCGGCATTGCGTGGCATTGCAAGCACATATGAAACAATTTTTCAGGTAGGAAAAGCCGGAATCAGCGAAACTTTGGTACAGCAGGTAAAAGATGCTTTGCACAAACGGGAACTGATTAAACTTCGGGCACTGGATAACTGTCCACTTTCCGCAAGAGAGGCAGCAGAAGAACTGGCAGAGAAAACAGAATCTGAAGTGGTACAGGTAATCGGCAGCCGATTTGTGCTGTTCAAGCGGAATCCCAAAGAACCGGTTGTCAAATTCTGATGGAGCGAATCGGTCTTTTCGGCGGAAGTTTTAATCCGATTCACAAGGGGCATCTGCATCTGATTCAGGTGGCAAAAGAAGAACTTTCTCTGGATCGGGTGATTCTGATTCCGGCGAAAGTCTCCCCTTTTAAACAGCAACATCCGGATATGGCAGAGGGCGCAGATCGCCTTGCTATGTGTCGATTGGGCGTAGAATCCCTCCCCTATTGCAGCGTAGATGACTGCGAGTTGCAACGAGAGGGTGTCAGTTTTTCTGTGGATACTGTGCGTTTGTTCCGGGAACGCTATCCATCGGCAGAACTGGTTCTTCTGGTGGGAAGTGATATGTTTTTGTCCTTTCATCAGTGGAAATCTTACCAGGAAATCCTACAGCTTGCAACCCTTGGGGTGCTGGCACGAGAAGAAGCAATTGGGGAAGCAATGGAACAACAGCGGCAGTTTTTATTGCAATATGGCAAAATTTTATTCTGCACAGCAAGGGTTTATACCATATCTTCTACAAAAATTCGGGAGAATTTGCGAAATCAAAAGAATGCCACTTGTTATTTGCCGGAAAAAGTAGTACAATATATACTATCACACCAATTATATCAGTGAGAATTGATTTGGAACGAGGGGTTGCATATGGAACAGCTTGCGGAATTTCGGCAATATTTAAAGGAACATCTCTCTACAAAACGGTTTCAGCATTCGGTGAATGTGTCTGAGGCTTGTGCTGATCTGGCGGAACGTTTTGGTGGCGTTACCGTAGAAAAGGCACGATTTGCAGGTCTGGTGCATGATATTTGCAAGGAAGAACCGCAGGATGTGCAATATACCTTGATGATGCGTTCTGCGTTGCAGGTTTGCGAAGAGGAACGAAAAGCCTTTAAAGTGTGGCATGGGATTGCAGGGGCAGAATTGCTTCGAGCTCGCTTTGGAATTACCGATGGGGATGTGTTGAATGCGGTGCGTTTTCATACGATAGGGCGTGCCGGGATGTCTCCGTTGGAACAGATTGTCTACCTTGGAGATATGATTTCCGCAGAACGGGATTACCCCGATGTGGAACTGATGCGAAAAACGACTCGGGAAAGCCTGAACGAGGGAATGCGCCTTGCTTTGCAACTTTCCTTGCAAAAGCTTTTGCAACGAAAGGCGTTGATTCCACACCATACCGTAGAAGCATATAATCAATACCAGTTGGAACATTTTCAGCAGGAAGGATAAGAGATGTCGTTATGAATATACAGAATACGCCTTATCAGAAAAAACGAAAGAATGGTTGGAAAGACATTCTCGTGATGATTGCCAGTATTGTCATCAGCCTTGTTCTGATTGTGCTGATGGTCTTTTATGCGCCGATTATCAGCTATGAGAAAGTAGACGGAACTTCGGTGACAACACAGCAGATTTCTGTGATGAAGTATTGGAAACTCTGGCAGCCCTTGGTGGAACAAGAGGGCACTCTGACAAAGGTAGACACAGAGGATGCAGCGGCATTGAATCTGAAAGAAGATCTGGATTCTGATCGGAACGATGGGTTGGATCTGGATCAGGTCATTGAGGGACAGTATACCATTCTGTTTCTGGGTATGGATGAAAGTGGCGAATTGTCTGATGTGGACTGGGTTTTGCAATTTGATCTGATTGCAGGGACGATGAACATTCTCCAGATCCCGAGAGACAGCTATATGCCGGATTATGCTTCTGTTTCCACGTATAAATTCAACAGCATTTATCACAGTGGTCAGGAAACTGGCGTAACCCCGATTCAGCGTGTGGTAAACGCAATTGAGGATAACTTCTGTATCTATATTGACTGTTATGTAAAGCTGAATTGCGATGATATCGCAAGTATTGTAGATGCAGTAGGTGGGATTCCCATTACGCTGCCGGAAGAGATCGTTTATGAGGCAGATAAAGTGCTTCCTGCCGGAGAACAGGTTCTGGATGGGGAACAGTCTGAGTGGTTTGTCCGGTTCCGTCACGGATATACAGAGGGAGATATTGGGCGAGTAAAGGCACAGCGTATTTTCTTGGCAGCAGCTATGGAAAAAATGCTGAATATGAGTCAGACAGAACTTATGAGTGCAATGCAGAAGATTTATAAGAATCAGTGGATTGCAACAGATTTGTCCTTGGAACAGATCAGCATGGTGGCAGATTTCGCTTCTGAGCGATTGACCACAGAAAACGTAAATGTGTTTATGGTGCCCGGAGAGGGTGCAACTTATTATGCACCGGATGGTTCGGCACAGTCCGTGTACTCCATTCATAAGTCCGCAACCATTAACATCTTGAATAAATATTTCCGTCCTTATCAGAATGAGATTTATCCGGAAGAAAGTGCAATTGTAGAGTTGGTACCGGAGGGGTCTTATCTGGCGACTGCCTATGATGATACACAGGAAAGCCTGTCAGACATCAACGACGGCGAAACAGAGGACGGTGCACAGTAGAAAGGAAAATAGCATGACACAGCAGGAAATGCTTGAAATTATTGTAAAAGCACTGGATAGCAAGCGTGGCGAGGATATTCAGGTGCTGAAAGTAAGCGATCTTACCATTCTGGGAGATTATTTTGTCATTGTAAACGGCACAAGCACGACTCACACCAAGACTTTGGCAGATGAAGTGGAGTATCAGATGTCTCAGAAAGGCATTGAACCCAACCACAAAGAGGGCAGAGGAAACGGCTCTAATTGGGTGGTTCTGGACTATGGTGATATTGTGGTGCATGTGTTCTATCAGGAAACAAGACAGTTCTATCAACTGGAACGCCTTTGGGCAGATGGAGAACAGGTAGATATCTCCCCATGGGTGAAGAAAGAGGCATAAGGGGACACCGTGTGGCGATGTCAAAAGTATCATGAGAAAGAAGAGATAGTATGAGCAAAAAGTATGATTTTGCTGCCATTGAACCAAAGTGGCAGAAATACTGGGAGGAACACAAGACATTCCAGGCAAAGAACGACTATAGCAAGCCAAAGTTCTATGCCTTGGTAGAGTTCCCTTACCCCTCCGGTCACGGAATGCATGTAGGTCATATTAAGGCATATTCCGGGTTGGAGGTTGTCAGCCGGAAAAGACGGATGCAGGGCTATAATGTGCTGTTTCCCATTGGATTTGACGCATATGGTCTGCCAACAGAGAATACCGCAATTAAAACAGGGGTACACCCAAGACAGGTAACGGATCAGAACATTGTAAAGTTCACAAGTCAGTTGAAAAAAGTCGGATTCTCTTTTGACTGGTCTAGAGTCATTGATACCACAGAAGAGGGCTATTACAAGTGGACACAGTGGATCTTTTTGAAGATGTTCGAAAACGGTCTGGTGTTCCGGGATAAGACTTCTGTCAATTACTGCCCAAGCTGTAAGGTTGTGCTCTCCAATGAGGACTCTCAGGGCGGAAAGTGCGATGTCTGCCACAGCGATATTATCCAGAAAACAAAAGAGGTCTGGTATCTGCGGATTACAGAGTATGCAGATAAGCTTCTGGAGGGACTGAAAGAAGTTGACTATCTGCCTAATGTAAAGCTTCAGCAGGAAAACTGGATCGGTAAATCTACCGGTGCATTTGTGGATTTCTCCATTAAGGAACAGGAGGAAACCCTCCGGATTTACACCACGCGTCCGGATACCCTTTACGGCGTTACCTTTATGGTAATCGCACCGGAACATCCGATCATTCAGAAGTATCGTGACAGTATTGCCAATATTGATGCACTGGATGCATACAAGACAGCGTGTGCGAAGAAGAGCGAATTTGAACGTACCCAGCTTGTAAAGGAAAAGACCGGCGTAAAGATTGAGGGACTGACCGGAATCAACCCGATTACCGGAAAGGAAATCCCGATTTATATCTCCGATTATGTTATGATGGGCTATGGTACAGGGGCAATTATGGCTGTACCGGCACATGATACCAGAGATTATGATTTTGCGAAGAAATTCGGCATTGATATTATCGAAGTAATCAAAGGCGGTAACATTGCAGAAGAAGCTTATACCGGCGATGGAGAAATGGTAAACTCCGGGGAACTCAATGGCATTACCAACAAGAAGGACGCCATTGCAAAGATGCTGACTGTTCTGGAAGAAAAGCATTGTGGCGAAAAGGGTGTTCAGTACAAAATGAAAGACTGGGCATTTAACCGCCAGAGATATTGGGGCGAACCGATTCCGATTGTACACTGCCCTACTTGCGGTATGGTAGCAGTTCCTTATGAGGAACTTCCTTTGCGTCTGCCTCCTATGGAGAATTTTGAACCCGGAACAGATGGAGAAAGCCCTCTTGCAAAGATCGATAGCTTTGTAAATTGCACTTGCCCGAAATGCGGCGGTGCTGCAAAGCGTGAGACAGATACAATGCCACAGTGGGCAGGTTCTTCCTGGTATTTCCTCCGGTATTGTGATCCTCATAATGAAAAAGAATTCGCTTCCAAAGAAGCATTGGAATACTGGATGCCGGTAGATTGGTACAACGGCGGTATGGAACACGTAACCAGACATATGATCTACTCTCGCTTCTGGCATAAGTTCCTGTATGACCTGAAACTTGTTCCCACCTCTGAACCTTATGCAAAGCGTACCGCACAGGGCTTGATTCTTGGTTCTGACGGAGAGAAGATGTCCAAATCCAGAGGAAACGTTGTAGACCCCAATGATGTTGTGGACGTATATGGCGCAGATGTGCTTCGTCTGTATGTTCTGTTTATGGGGGACTATGAAAAGGCTGCTCCGTGGAGTGACAGCAGCGTAAAGGGCTGTAAGCGATTTGCAGACCGTGTCTGGGCTTTGCAGGAGAAAGTTGTGGATAGCGACAGCTATAGCGATGCCCTTCGTTCAAAGATGCATAAGACCATCAAGAAAGTTTCTGAGGACATTGAAGCAATGAAGTTTAACACTGCCATTGCAGCAATGATGACCTTGCTTAACGATATTTATGCAGTAGGCAGCATTACCAAGAGAGAATTCCGTGATTTCTTGATTCTCCTGTATCCGTTTGCACCGCATATGACAGAAGAACTGTATCAGTTGATTGGCTGCGAGGGTGTACTCAGCGACCAGGCGTGGGTGTCTTATGATGAGGCACTTTGCGTAGATGATACCATTGAAATCGTGGCACAAATTAACGGAAAGGTACGGGCAAAATTGGAAATCTCTGCAACGGCTGCCCAGGAAGATGTGATCGCCCGGGCACTGGCAGAACCCAAAATTGCAGAAGCAATCGAGGGGAAATCAATCATTAAGCAAATATACGTACCGAAAAAACTTGTTAATTTTGTGGTAAAATAACAAAAAGGTAAGTTTTTAGAAAAAACCGCTTGACATATTCTGCAACATGTGGTATAATAATCTATATTGCAAAAAATGTTTGCGAAATGACAAAATTTAGGCCATTTTGTTAAGGCGACACCGCACAAAGATTGTGCGTCAGATGCGCCGTCAGATTTTTTGTC
>CAYXKI010000065.1:0-8486 GCA_964465095.1 uncultured Ruminococcus sp. | reverse complement strand
TGTGCAAAGAAGCGGTATACTACAAGAGATTGCAAATAGTTTTTTCCACATAAGGACTTTCTCCTTTCTAAGAACTCGTTCTAACAAATCAACCCAATCAACAATAGTACCCCAAGATACCACCCAGACAAAACCACAGGACGAATCTTCGGGAAAAAGCTTTTCAGAATGTGCTCGGAAAGGGTCGTAAAAAACGTAAAACGCAATACATAAAGCATGACAAAGACAATCAAAAAGATTGCATCTCCACGTTGGGTAAGGAGAGGCTGTGAAACTGCCAGAAGTGCAAAAAAGGGATACTCCGCCTGAGAAGCACCATGTCCAAAAATCGAAAGCACTGTAAGCGATAGGATTCCATAAAGCAACCAGATACAGACAAAAGTCAAAAGATATGGTTTCGGGGAATCAGACGCTTTGGTTATTCGCAGCAGAGAAAGAAATGGAAGCAAATCCATGAAATACATCCACCGCCAAAAGCCACCCCAGACCGTTTCTTCCATAGAAAGAGAGAGAAAAAGTGACGTTCCCTTGGGGATTGCACCAATCATAAGGAGGAGCAATGCAATCAGAAAAATCCCTAGTACCACGGTACTGCTGCGAAACAGTGCCTGCATACCACAGGACGCAGCGTAAAAGCAAACGAGAACCAGCAGCAAGGTAACCACAAGGGTACTTGCAATGGGAAGAGAAAATCTTGGAATGATTTGTTGCAACCCGATCATCGTGATACCGCCACGAAATAGCAGCGAACAGAGAAACAACACATTCAGGAGCTTCTCCCAGACGTTCTTTTTGTCGGAGAGAACCGGTTTAAAAAGCAATACAAAAACGACGCACTGCACCAAAACAGCCAATCCTGCCCCAAGAACCCCCTCCAGAGAATACGCCCCTTTCTGACTGAGAATCATACAACTTGCAGAGAGAAATGGGACGGCAAACAACTGACTATAACGAGGTTTTCTCATAATATTCCTCCACAGTAAACCCACCGGACTGCATTTTGCGGAAATTCACCCTTGTGGCAGTATCTCGCATTCCTCCGGCATAAAAAGGGGCAATTGGCGCAAGAATCGGGATGCCAAAACTCTCACAACGGCAAAGATGAAACAAAACCACTACACCGGACAGACCAATTCCGAACAGTCCAAGAAATCCACCGGCAAAAAGAAAAAACAATCGAAGCAGCGTCACTTGCTGTGCCAGATCCGGGACAACAAATCCTGCAATGACAGAAATGGCGGTAACGGTAAGAAGTGGCGTGCTGATCAGCCCGGAGGATACCGCAGCATCTCCAATCAGCAAACCGGCAACAATACTCACCGTACCGCCCACCGCCTTGGGCAACCGCAAACCGGCTTCTTTGATGATTTCGTAAATCAAGAGAATTCCAACCGATTCTGTAATCAAGGAGAACGGCGCATTTTTCTCCGCCTCTGCCAGAATCAACAACAAGGTGCGGTTTAACAGTTCCGGATGATGAAGGCAGGTCGCAAGATAGAGGGCAGGCAGCAAAATTGCTGCAAAAAAAGCCAGATATTTCAGCCAACGAAGCAGCGTTACATATGCCGGACGATAGCAATAATCATCCATGGTCTGAAAGCTTTCACAGAAAAGCTTTGGAATCACCAGTGCAAACGGCGTTCCGTCAATGAAAAGTCCGACTCTTCCCTCCAAAAGTTTTGCACAGAGAACATCCGGGCGTTGGGTTGTGCCTACTGTGTCAAAAAGACAGAATCTTCTAGGTTCCAGAAACGGTTGCAAATACCCGGTAGAGAGAATGGACTCCAACTGCTGTTTGTCAAGCTGTGCCTTGATTTGTCGGATCAGTTTCTTTGGCACACGGTCTGCCAGATAGCAAAGGCACAAATCTGTTTGGCTTTTTGTCCCCTTGATAAAGAGTTCCAACTTTAACTCCGGCGTTTTCATTCTCCGTCGGATCAGGGACATATTGGTGCGGACGGTTTCCACAAAGCCATCTTTTGCCCCAAGAATATTGTCCTCTCCGGAGGGTTCACTGATGGAACGCTTTTCATACCCCTGTATGCCGAACACCAACGCAAGGGCTACCCCATTCAGCAAAAGCACCGCAAATCCGGAATTTAAAAAGCGAAACAGTTCCCCGTAATTCTTCGCCTGACTGCGATCAATGGAATAAAGCTGTCTTTCCTGAATATAGGAAAAGATTTTCTCCGCTGTTGGGGTTTCAAGTTGCACTTTTGTAATGGGTTCTAAAATCAATTCTGTGATCATTGTGGTAGACAACATTCCCTCACAGCAAAGCAGTGCAGCAGAAATTCCACTTAACTGAAATTCATTGACCAGAAGATCAGAGGAACCCTTTGCAATGGTTCGGACATGGGCAAGGCTTTCCTGTAATTTTGAAAAAATCGGCGTTTGAAGCATGGTTTCCATAGACATTTCAGACATATGCGTTCCCCCTCGTTATATAGTAACTGTTGCCCTTAGTATCTCTCCTCCCGAAAAAAAGATACAAAAAAGATTGCATTTTCTTACTGACTATGCTATAATAAAAAAAGAATTTTGTCATATTATAGGAAGTTTCCATAAAGCAATCCCGACAAAAAACAGAAAGGATGTTCTCATGAAGCATAACCCAATTCATTTTCTCACGATTTTCTCATTATGCGCCGCATTTGCAATCACAACTTCCGGATGCAGCAACATTGACGACGATGCAGCGATTCCGGCAAATGTATCCGTATCAGAAGAAGAATCCGATACCATAGCGGAAGATTCCTCCTCCGAAGCAACAGAAGATGCCACAGAAGCAGACGGAGATACCTCCATTCATGTGGTTGCTGTAGGAGACAATCTGGTGCAACAATATGTCTATCAAAGTGCACAAAGTCACTCCAGCGATGGCATAGGATATGATTTCAACTATTGCTATGAAAACGTTACGCCACTGATTGACGGCGATTTGAATATCATCAACCAGGAAACCCTGATTTGTGGCGAAGGGTTTGAAGTCACCGGTTCCAATTTCAACTTCAATTCCCCGGTAGAACTTGGCGATGCGGTGTTGGATATGGGGTTTAACGTTGTAACCATGTGCAACAACCATCTCTTAGACAAGGGAGAGGCAGGACTAAGTGCTTGTCTGAACTATTGGGATGAAAAAATGGCTGCCAATCCGGATTTGCTTGCCTGTGGGGTATACCGTGACTATGTGGACATGTCCAAAATCCGCACAAAAGAAGTCAACGGAAAGACTGTTGCATTTTTAAGCTATACAGAAAACACCAATGGATATTCTCTTCCGGGAAATTCCGAACTGGAAATCATCTATACCTCTCAGGAAGATGTCATTCAGGCACAGATTGCAGCAGCGAAAGAAGTTGCTGATGTGGTTGTGGTAACTTGTCACTGGGGATCTGAGGATACCTTTACCGTAAACGACGGCGTAAAAGAACTGGCACAAAAAATTGTGGACTGGGGTGGTGATGTCATTATCGGAACCCATTCTCACGTAGCACAGACCATGGAATATCTCACCCGTTCTGACGGGACGCAAGGGTTTGTTTTCTACTCTCTTGGAAATTTCATTTCTGCACAGACCGACAACATGAACCTGATTGGAGAACTTGCTGATTTCGATATTGTCGTAGACGAGACCGGTGCTGTTTCCATTGAAAATGTTCAGGTCTCCCCTGTCATCACCCACTTTGAGGACGGCAGGCTTTCCAACCTCCGGCTTTATCCCTACAGCATGTACACAGAAGAACTTGCAGCATCTCACGGCTTGCCCTATTGCACCTCCAGTACCGGTCCTTCCTATCAGGTCTGGAACATGGAAAAAATCCGGGAACTCTTTGAAACTGCTGTTCCGGAAGAATTCCGCAAGTGGGATTAAGAACAAGTTCTAAGACGAAATAAAACACGATCATAATAATATGTATCCGAGTCTTTCTAAGGAGGCTCGGATTTTTTATTTCGGCAACACCGCACAAATGGTGTATCCTTTACTCAAAAAACGCAACCGGATCTACATAAGTTCCGTTTTTGCGTACTTCCAGATGCAAATGTGTGCCAAGGGCACTTTCCAGGTCAGAGGGTTCTCCCACGATTCCAAGAAGCTGACCGGAAGCAACAATGTCCCCCTCCCTCACTTCCATCGCACCATCCAAGCCACAATAACGACTTGTCATGCCATTGTCGTGATCAATGGTAATGGTATAGCCCCAAAGTGCATCCCGACAAATCTCCGTAATTGTTCCGGTATCTATGGCAACCACCGCTGCACCGCTGTCACAGCAAAGATCCACGCCATTATGGGTCTGCCATGTACCGGTGGTTTCGGATTTTACAAGTTCTTCTCCGCTAAAGGGACACTGCACCGTATATTCAGAAAGCGGTGCGGTATACTGATGCAAAAGCGTTTCTCCTGTTGCGGAATCTGTTTCCTCTGAGGTGTCACCCTCTGTTTCTGCCGGTTCTGTTTCCGACGCTGTAGCGGATGACGTTGTTTCCGAGGTCGTTTTCCCTGTCTCTTTTGGGACATCCTGTTCCAATTGAATTACCGGCGTTTCCGATTCTTCCGTGGCAGTAGATTCTGTGGAAAGCTGTTCTGCGATAGAATCCAGATTTTGTTCCAGGGTCTGGCTTGTCTGACGATAGGCAAAAAAGCAAGCAGCACCAATCATCAACAAACTCAACGCCAAGGCAGTATAGAACCCACGAAATTTTGATTTTCCTCTTTGATATTTCATACAAGCACCTCCGCTGTTAGTTTGTGCGGTAAGTGGAATTTTATACAGAATGATATTGCATTTCCGGAAAAAATACGATATAATAAAAACAATGCCGCACAAAAGACACCCGATGTCCATGCGGTTACAGCTCTATGATCAGAGGAGGAAAAGGAGAAGCTATGAAACGACTTTTGCCTTATATGAAAGGCTACTGGAAAGAATTCATCTTAGGACCTGTGTTCAAGCTTTTAGAAGCGATTTTTGAACTGATTGTCCCTCTTGTTACCGCAAGCATGATTGATGTGGGAATTGCCAATCACGATGCCGGCTATATCTGGAAAATGGGCGGTGTTCTCTTGCTTCTTGCAGCTTGTGGGCTTGGGTTTGCCCTGACCTGTCAATACTATGCGTCAAAATGCGCCTATGGGTTTGGCACTGCACTGAGGAGTGCATTGTATCGCCACATCAACACCCTATCCCACAGCACAATTGACAAGCTTGGGACACCTACTCTAATTACCAGAATTACAAGCGACACCAACACCGTGCAAAGCGGATTGAATCTGATGATTCGTCTTGGCACAAGATGTCCCTTTCTGATTCTCGGCGCAGCCATTATGGCAATGCGGATTGACTGGAAACTATCCCTGATTTTTCTCATTGCCATTCCGGTGATCGGAATCCTGCTTTACAGCGTTACCTGTTGGACAATCCCCCAGTATGGAAAAAACCAAGAAATGCTGGACAACATCGCAAGACGCACCAGAGAAAATCTGGACGGTGTCCGGGTAATCCGTGCCTTTTCCAGACAGGAAGAGGAAATGGCAGCCTATGACACCGCCTGTGACAAATTTGCCAAACGTTCCATTGCCGTGGGAAAAGTCGGGGCAATTTTAAACCCTGCCTCTTTCCTGATTATGAATCTCGGAATCGTTGCAGTCTTATGGTTCGGTGGAGTTCGTGTCAACACAGGACACCTTACCCAAGGAGAACTGACCGCCTTTGTCAATTACATGACCCAGATTTCCCTGTCTATGGTACGTATGGCAGAACTTTTGATTTCCTTTAACAAGGCAGCAGCTTCTGCAAAGCGTGTTTCTGCCATTCTGGCAGAAGAATCCGAACTTGTCGACGGAGATACCTCCCTCTCTCCCAATGGGAATGTTCCGATTCTGGAATTTGACCATGTTACCTTTACTTATCCTGGCGGTGGAGAACCGGCGCTGCAAAATATCAATTTCACCTTACAGCCTGGAGAAACCCTTGGAATTATCGGCGGTACCGGGTGCGGAAAAAGTACTGTAGCAAATCTCATTCCCCGATTTTATGATGTTACCCAAGGGTGCGTTCGGTTTTATGGAAACGACATCCGCAGCTATCACTTACAAGAAGTCCGCACAGCCGTTGGCGTTGTGCCCCAAAAGGCTTCTCTGGTCGGCGGTACCATTGCAAAGAATCTCCGCTGGGGCGCAGAAGATGCAACAGACGATGCGCTCCAATCTGCCTGTGAGATTGCACAGGCATGGGAATTTATCCAGCAAACCCCAGACGGGCTGGAAACGAAAGTCACACAAGGGGGAAAAAGCCTGTCCGGTGGACAGAAACAGCGTCTTACCATTGCAAGGGCTTTGGTCGGAATGCCGGAAATTCTGATTCTGGACGACAGCACAAGTGCACTGGATTATGCAACAGATCTTGCACTGCGTAAAGCACTGGAAACAAGATGTGCAGACATGACAAAAATTATCATTTCACAACGTGCCACATCCATTCAACACGCCGACCACATTCTGGTACTGGAAGATGGAACCTGTGTGGGATATGGAACCCACGATACCTTGTTAGAAAACTGTCCGGTATATCAAGAGATATATCAGACCCAGTTACAGTAGAAAGGGAGGGAACTGAAACAATGATACCTGTACTCAAACGAATTTTGTCCTATACAAAGCCCTGTCGTCTGGAACTGACCGGAATGCTTTTGTTTGCACTGATTGGAACAGGACTTTCCCTCTTCGTTCCGATTCTGATCGGCAAAGCGGTAGACTGTGTCATTGGCACAGGAAATGTTGATTTTCCAAAGCTTCTGAAAATCGCAGGAATTCTCCTTGCAACCATTGTCATCAGCACAATCTTTCAGTGGCTTATGTCCCTTTGTACCAACCGCCTTGCTGCACTGACAATCAAGGACTTGCGGTGTGATTTGTTCCGCCATTTTCAGCATCTACCCCTAAGCTATCTGGATCAACAGGCACGAGGAGATCTAATCGGAAGAGCCGTTTCGGATATGGAAATTATCTCTGATGGATTTTTACAGGCATTTACCCAATTTGTCACAGGAATTGTCACAATCCTTGGAACACTGGTGTTTATGTTGACCATCAATGTGAAAATCACCATTCTGGTTGTCATTCTGACTCCACTCTCTCTATTGCTTGCCGGAAAGCTGACACAGATGTCCAGAGCGTCCTATGTGGAATCCTCTACTGCACGAGGCAATCTTGGAGGATTGGCAGAAGAGATGATCGGGGCACAGAAAGTCGTAAAAGCCTTTGCCTATGAAGAACGTGCAGAAAAACAGTTTGACATCTACAACGAACAGCTTCGGAAATCCGGCAGCAAAGCCACGTTTCTGGGGTCTGTAACCAACCCGGCAACTCGTTTTGTCAACAGCATTATCTATGCCGTCATCGGCGTTTGTGGTGCACTTGCTGCAACGGGAAATGTGCCCCTGATTGGCATCATTACCGTCGGTCAGCTTGCAAGCTTTCTCACCTATGCCAACCAATACACAAAACCCTTTAACGAAATCAGTGGCGTTGTGGCAGAATTACAGAATGCTGTGGCATCTGCAAAGCGTGTCTTTGAAATGATTGACGCAGAGCCGGAATCAGATGATCACGATCTTCCCCTGTTAAAAGAACCGGAGGGCAGTATGCAACTGTCCCATGTACAGTTCTCCTACACAAAAGATCGTCCCCTGATTTCTGACTTTAATCTAAGCGTCACCCCCGGACAGAGAATCGCCATTGTAGGTCCTACAGGATGCGGAAAAACCACTCTGATCAATCTCCTTTTGCGGTTCTATGAAATCGACGGAGGAACCATTACCCTCTCAGATCAGGACATCAGAACCGTTCAGAGAGACAGCCTCCGCAGTCAATTTGGGATGGTACTCCAGGAGACATGGCTTTTCACCGGGACTGTAGCGGAAAATATCGCCTACAGTCGCCCGGATGCAACAAGAGAAGAAGTCGAAGCAGCCGCCAAAGCTGCCTATGCAGACGGATTTATCCGCCGTCTTCCCAATGGATATGATACCGTCTTAGGAGAAGATGGTGGCGGACTCTCCCAGGGGCAGAAACAGCTTCTCTGTATTGCAAGAATTATGCTGACAAATCCCCCATTTCTCATTCTGGACGAGGCAACCAGTAGCATTGACCTGCGAACAGAACAGCGGATTCAGAAAGCCTTTTCGCACCTTATGGCTGGAAAAACAAGCTTTATCATTGCCCACCGTCTTTCCACCATTCAGAACGCAGACTGGATTCTTGTTATGCAACAAGGAAACGTAATCGAACAAGGCACTCACGAGACCCTGATGGAACAGAATGGGTTCTATGCAAAGCTGTATCAGAGCCAATTTGCAAAATAACTTCGAAAGATACCGCACAATGCGTCTTAACAGCTTTGTGCGGTGTCGCCTTAAGGCAACACCACACAAAGATTGTGCGTCAGATGCGCCGTCAGATTTTTTGTCAGATGAAACAAAAA
>CAYXKI010000064.1:0-8561 GCA_964465095.1 uncultured Ruminococcus sp. | reverse complement strand
CGTGCATACACAAAGTATGCACTCCGCTTTTTGTTTCATCTGACAAAAAATCTGAGGTTGCATCTGACGCTGGGTCTTGTGCGGTGTCGCTGTAGGCTTTTTTATCCCACAAATAGAAAGGAATTTGTTCTATGAAATCAAATCGAACAAGATTGCTTGCTTGCCTGTTGGCTTGCACAATGGGGGTTGCGTGCGTTGGCTGTGGCAAGAGCACCGGTTCTTCTTCCTCCTCCTCTTCTAGTGCAGAAGATGAGACATTTTCTCCGGAAGAATTGGAAAGTATGCAAAAGCAGGATATGACCTTTGAATATGCGCTTGATGCTGAAGAGGAAGATTCCAGCGTGGACGTCCCTGTAAACCAAGGCGTTGTGACACAGAGTACAGACGAGGGAACTTCTTATGTTGTTGTGACAGATGAATCCGGACAGCAGGTGCTGGACAGCGACGGAAACGTTGTAACAGAACTTGTTTCCAATGGAAACTCCAGTACCACCACAACAAAAGCTGCCGGGAATAGCGCAAGCAATAATGGAAACAGCGCTTCTGACAATACAAGCAGTGACTATACCGCAAGCATGAAAACATTCCAGGCATATTGGCTGGATATGTCCTCCGGTGCAGACGTTGTTTGCAACGGTGATTTCCTGGATGTCACCTTTAAGATCAAAGACGATGCGCCGGACGGCAACTATGCTTTGATTGAGGGTTCTAACGATTTTGCAAACTGGGATGCAGAGAGCGTTTCGGTAGACTATGTAGAAGGGGATATTGCGGTAGGAAGTGCTTCTGAAAAGACAGCAGGCACTGCAACCGATGGTACATTTACAATCGTAGGTGGAACTGCAAAAGGCAATCAAGGGGACGAAGTAACGGTACGCTTTGATATGTCCGATAACCCCGGGATTGTTGCGTTGATTTTCCGCTTCCAGTATGACTCCAATGCACTGGAAGTTGTAAACGCTGTTGTCGGGGATGATTGCAGTGATGCAATTAACATGGCAGTAAACTAAAGAGAAATAAAGCCCCTTATAGGGAGAAGAAAAGCACACAGCAGTTTGAAATGACTTGCTGTGTGCTTTTTTAGTGTAATCTCATTTTTCAAAAAGAAAAGCGTGTCACCCAAAAAGAAAAGGTGTCACGCTTTTGTAGATTAAAGGGCAAACGAGCCAGAATCACCGTTAATGACATAGTAAACCATGTTTTCTTCCGGCTTAATATACAGCTTGATATCCTTTGCGGCAGTTTTCTTCTGACCGCTCTCTGCAACCCATGCAGCAACAGAACGCTCTGTCAGGGCATCTGTTGTCCACTCTGTTCCGCCAAACTGCAAATTGATGCTGACAGTCTTGCGAACACGAGTTGCTTTCGGTTTTGTTTCTGTTACCTTTTCAGTGGCTTTTGCAGCCGTTTGTTTTGTGTCTGCTGTTTTCTTCGGTCTTGGCATGTTTCATCCCTCCTGCATGGATTATGCGTTGACAGCTTCCTTCAGATTCTTGCTTGCTTTGAATGCCGGTGCCTTAGAGGCAGCAACCTGTACCGGCTCACCGGTGCGAGGATTCTTGCATTCCTTTGCGCTGCGCTCACGAACTTCAAATGTACCAAACTTCGAGATAGTTACCTTGTCTCCTGCAACCAGAGCGTCACGAATTACGTCAAAGACAGCGTTTACAAGGGTCTCTCCGTCTTTCTTGGAACAATATCCTTCGAGATACAGCTTTTCAATCAAATCAGTTTTTGTCATTGTAAATACTCCTTCAAAAAATGTAATCTACTACGAATTATATACTATTCTTATTCATTTGTCAAGGATTTCGGAAAAAAACGACATTTGCACGGAAATTCGCCTGTTTTTAATATGCTTTTTATGAAAAACCACAGTAGAATCGGATGATTTCAACTTTTTTCCGTAAGTTCAAAGGGCGGAAGATAAGCCGAATCCGCAGAAGAGCGGTCTTGTGCATAGCCGTTCAGACCAAGTGCTACGCCGTGCTTTCGGACGGATTCATATTCAAATGTTGCCACTTTTCGTGTGAGATACTTGTCCGGCATTGGCGCACCGTTTGGGGTGTATTGTCCCATCAGGCTCAGGAGAAATTCCTCCTTGGGGAGATGTTCTGCAAGCCAGTCCAGAATCGCCATAGATTCTTTCCGGTGTCCGGGGAGAACAAGATGGCGGACGATTAAGCCCTTTCTTAGAAGTGCACCGTTCCACTGTAACGCACCGACCTGTTGAAACATGGTCAGGATCGCCTTTGTGGCAACCGGAAAATAATCGGGACAGTTTGCATAACGTTTCGCAGTTTCCTCCGAGAAAAATTTCAGATCCGGGAGATAGATGTCCACAAGCCCCTCCAGCATGGATAGAATTTCCGGGGACTCATAGCCACTGCAATTCCACACCACGGGGATCAGAAGCTTTGGTTTGACTGCTTCCAGCGCCTTAACAATCCATGGGGTAAAATGACTTCCGGTGACAAAATTGATATTACAGGCGTTTTCCTCTTGTAACTGCAAAAGGATATCTGCAAGCCCGGAAACCGTGACTTTTCGCCCTACCGGGGCACGGCTGATTTCTGCATTCTGACAAAAGCAACACCCAAGGTTACAGCCTGTGAAAAAGATCGTACCGGAACCGGTTTCTCCGGAGAGGCAAGGTTCTTCCCAGGGGTGGAGGGCAGCCCTTGCAATTCGCATCTCTGTGCTGCTGTGACAGAATCCAAGGTGTCGGGTTCGGTCTGCCTGACAGGCTCTGGGACAGAGGGCGCACCGCTTTTCGTAATCGCTTCTCATGAGAGTCGCCCGGCGAAATCAGCGTATCCAAAGCGACGGACAAGTTCCAGAATCCCGTCCTCCTGATAAAGGAGAATGTCCGGCAAAGGCATTCCGTTAAAGGTGTTGTTTTTCACCATGGAATAAATCGCCATATCGCAAAAGACAAGCTTTTCTCCCGGCTGGAGTTTGTGGTCAAAGGAATAGTCCCCGATTACATCTCCTGCAAGGCAGGTATTCCCGGCAAGACGATAGGTGTAGGCTTTTTCTGAGGGCTTCCCACTGTAGAGAATATGAGGGCGATAGGGCATTTCCAGAACGTCCGGCATATGGCAGGCAGCAGATGCGTCTAAGATAGCGATCTCCATGCCGTTGTGTACCACGTCCAGAACCGTTGCCACAAGATAGCCGGCATTTAACGCCACGGCTTCTCCCGGTTCTAAATATACCTGAACAGAATATTCAGACTGAACACGATCAATACAGCGACAAAGACAATCCAGATCATAATCTTCTCTTGTGATATGATGTCCACCGCCAAAGTTGATCCACTTGCACTGACGAATCCAGGGGTCAAATTTCGGCAGGAGATGATCCAGTGTCCGCTCTAATACGTCTGCATTCTGTTCGCACATTGTGTGAAAATGCAGTCCCTCCAGCCCTTGGAGATCGGCTTCCATCTGATCCAGTGGAACGCCCATCCGTGAACCGGGAATACAGGGATTGTACAGGTCAGTTTCCACTTCTGCATACCCCGGATTGATGCGAATGCCACAAGAAATCTTTCTTGGTGCGTTCTGGATCTGGGATTGATAAGTGTGCCATTGTCCAAAGGAGTTGAATACAATATGGTCTGCAATGTCCAAGAGCTGTGTCAGATCCTTTTGCGTGTAAGCAGGGGAGAACACGTGGACTTCTTTTCCAAAGTGTTCCCGTCCCAGCTTTGCCTCATACAGACCGCTTGCGGTTGTGCCGGCAAGATCCTCCTGAATCAGGGGATAACAGGAAAACATGGAGAATGCCTTTTGTGCCAGCAAAATCTTACATCCTGTCTTTTCCTGAATCTCTCTCAATCGTGTTGTGTTTTTCTTGAGGAGTCTTGCATCGGTAATATAGCAGGGGGTGCGGACATTCTCCAGGGGAATATCAAACAAGGCTTCAAAATTCATCATAGACCTCTCCTTGAAAAGCAGGCGTTCCACTTACCGTAGAACGCCTGTTGAAATTGTGTAGTATTATCTTAGAACTTGTTCTCAATCCACAAGTGTGGGAGTAAAGTTTTCTTTCCAGGGCAAGCCCCACTTGTTCAGGGCATCCATAAACGGATCCGGATCGAATTCTTCTACGTTGTATACCCCCGGCTTTTTCCACTTTCCGGTCATTACAAGCATTGCCCCGATCATTGCAGGAACACCGGTGGTATAGGACACAGCCTGAGAACCGACTTCCTTGTAGCATTCCTGGTGGTCGCAGACGTTGTAGACATAGTAGTTCACAGGCTTTCCGTCTTTTACGCCCTGACAGATGCAACCGATGTTTGTTTTTCCGACGGTTCTGGGACCCAGAGAAGCCGGATCCGGCAGAACGGCTTTCAGAAATTGCAGGGGAACGATTTCTTTTCCCTCATAGAGAATCGGCTCAATAGAGGTCATTCCCACATTTTCCAGACATTTCAGATGGGTCAGATAGCTTTGCCCAAAGGTCATAAAGAAGCGAATCCGCTGAATGCCGTGAATGTTCAGTGCCAGAGATTCCAACTCTTCGTGGTGAAGCAGGTACATATCCTTTTCTCCTACCTCATCAAAATTGTACACACGCTTGATTTCCATGGGTTCTGTTTCTACCCACTGTCCGTGTTCAATATAGCTGCCCTTTGCGGAAACCTCCCGGATGTTAATTTCCGGGTTGAAATTCGTGGCAAAGGGATATCCATGGTCACCGCCATTGCAATCCAGAATGTCAATGTAGTGAATTTCATCAAAGTAGTGCTTTTGTGCATAGGCACAGAAAACCCCGGTAACCCCCGGATCAAATCCGCTTCCAAGGAGGGCAGTAATGCCGGCTTTTTCAAATCGTTCCCGATATGCCCACTGCCACTTGTACTCAAACTTTGCGGTGTCCTCCGGCTCATAATTTGCCGTGTCTACATAGTCTGTCTTGGTTGCAAGACAAGCATCCATAATGGTGAGATCCTGATAGGGGAGTGCTACGTTGATTACAACGTCCGGTTTCTCCTGTTCCATCAGAGCAATTAGCTGATCCACATCGTTGGCATCTACCTGTGCTGTGGTGATTTTTGTTGTGGTCTTGTGCTCCAGTTCTTCCTTGAATTTGTCACACTTGGACTTGGTGCGACTTGCAATACAGATCTCTGTAAAAACCTCGCTGTTCTGACAGCATTTATGGATGACAACACCGGCTACACCGCCGGCACCGATAATCAGTGCTTTTCCCATGTTAAACGCTCCTTTTATTGTTTTTCTGCTTCTCTCAGTGCATCCCGGACGTTGTTGGGGATGGCAAAGCAGCCTTGATGCAAAATGGTATTATAATATCTTGTTTTCAGTCCTAGACCATTCCACCAATCCGCTTGTAAATCTCGTCTTGGGTCAAACTTTTTAGACGCAAATCCAAAAAGCCAATGCCCGGATGGATAGGTGGGGATGTGGGCTTGATAAACCAGTGCAAGGGGGAAGAATTGCTTGATTCTGCTGTGCGCCCGTTTCATGGCGTTGGAATAGGACGTGTAAAAGGTACTCTCGTGTTGGTTGACAAGAATGCCCTCCGGGGACAGTGCTTTATAGCAATTCCCATAGAATTCTTTGGTGAAAAGTCCCTCTCCTACGCCAAAAGGATCTGTGGAATCCACGATAATCAGATCATAGGCGTTTTCCATTTTCCGTACAAACCGCAGCCCATCCTGATAGTGGATGTGTACCCTTGGGTCGTCCAGGCTGCAAGCGGTAAAGGGGAGATATTCCTTTGCCAGATGTACCACCATTTCGTCAATTTCCACCATGTCAATATGGGTAATGGTGGGATAACGACAGAGTTCCCGGATGGTTCCCCCATCTCCTGCACCAATGACCAGAACACGACGGATTTCCGGATTGGTTGCCATGGGAATATGGGTAATCATTTCATGGTAAATATACTCGTCCTTTTCTGTTACCATCAACAGTCCATCTAAGGTCATAACCCGACCAAATTCCACAGAATCAAAGACATCAATCCGCTGAAACTCGCTTTGTACACTGACAAGCTGCTTGTCAATCCGGATGGACAAGCGGACATTTTCCGTATGATTTTCTGTATACCAGATATCCATTGGTTACGCCTCTCCCTTCTTCACAACTTGTAATTGCCGGATTTCCATATCCTGCGGTCCGGTAAGAGAACAGCCCTTTTCCTTGGCATAGCGGATATAGTCGACGATGTCTGTTGTGATACGTTCTCCGGGGGCAAGAATCGGAATGCCCGGGGGATAACACATGACAAATTCGCTGCATATCTCTCCCACACTCTGCTCCAGAGAAACTGCCTTTTTCTCTGCATAAAACGCCTGTTGCGGTGGCAGAGCCACATCCGGTGCAATGTATTCGCTTTGCAGCATTCCCGTAGGATCTTTGCCATAGAGTCGCTTGATTTCCGACAGCGCCGAGATCAGCCGTTCGATTTCCAGTGCACGATCTCCTGCGGTGACAATTGCCAGAATGTTTCCGATATCTCCGAACTCAATCTGAATCCCATACTCATCCCGGAGCAAATCGTAGACCTCAATCCCGGCAAGTCCGGTGTTTCTTGTGTGAATGGAGAGTTTTGTCCGATCAAAGGCGTAAAAGGAGTTTCCGTTGCAAAGTTCCTCTCCATAGACGTAATAGCCTCCGATCCGGTTGATCTCCTCTCTTGCATAGTCCACATACTGGATGGATTTCCGGTACATCTCTCTGCCGTTTAAGGCGAGATTTCTTCTTGCAAGATCCAGAGAGACCATCAGAAGATAGGAGGCACTTGTGGTCTGGGTCAGGTTGATTACCTGTCGGACATAATCTGCATTGACGGTAGGGGCGCAGAGCAGCAGCGCACTTTGCGTCAGCGATCCGCCTGTTTTGTGGATGCTGACCGATGCCATATCCGCACCGGCTTTCATTGCCGGGCAGGGGAGATCTTCTCCGAAGTAAAAATGGGTTCCGTGGGCTTCGTCTGCCAGCAAAAGCATTCCGTGCTCATGGGCAAGCTTTGCGATTTTCTGAATGTCCGGGCAAACGCCATAGTAGGTGGGATTGTTGACCAGAACTGCCTTTGCATCCGGATTTGCAAGAATTGCCGCTTCTACGGCTTCTACGGACATCCCAAGGGGAATCCCAAGTTCTTTGTTTTCGTCCGGGTCGACATAGACCGGAATTGCACCGTTTACCACAAGGGCGTTGATGGCACTGCGGTGCACGTTTCGTGGCATAATGAGTTTCTCTCCGGCTTTACAGGTTGCCATAATCATTGCCTGTGAAGCACCGGTTGCCCCGTTGATGCTGAAAAAAGCGTTTGCTGCACCAAAAGCCTCTGCTGCAAGGGCTTGTGCATCTTTCAGAATGGACACCGGATGACAGAGATTATCCAGATTTTTCATGGAGTTTACGTCAATCTGTACGCAGCGTTTTCCAAGGAACTCTTCCAGTTCCCGATTTCCTCTTCCACCTTTGTGACCGGGAACATCAAACCGTACCACACGATTCCCAAGATGTTCTTCCAGCGCCTCCATAAGCGGTGCACGTTCCTGTGTCAGTTCCATTCTGCACCGCCTCCTAGTAGATATTTCTGCCGCTGAAAATTTCGATCATCTCTCTGCGCAGTCGATTGGTAATGTCCAGTCGCACACGTGGATCCAGTTCATAGGCATCGGTTTTGAAAAGATAATTCTGGAGTTCCAACTCTTTGATCAACATTCTGGTGTGGAAAATGTTGGACTGATAGACGTTCATGTCTACCGCATCATACCGAAGAAGAATTTCCTCGCTGATAAAGTCCTGAATGGATGCCATATCGTGATCCATAAAGCATTTTTTCCCGTTGATATCCCGTGTAAACCCTCGTACCCGATAGTCGATGGTGATAATGTCGGAATCAAAGCTGCGAATCAGATAGTCCAGGGTGTTCAAAGGGGAGATTTCTCCACAGGTGGAAACATCAATGTCCACACGAAAGGTCGTTACCTCGTTGTCCGGGTGACTTTCCGGAAAGGTGTGCACCGTGACGTGGCTTTTGTCTAAGTGTGCATGAATGTCCCGGTGTTTTAAAAAAGCTGTTCCCTGGTTGCAGGAGGTGTCCATACTCTCCGGTGTTACCTTGCCCTCTGCAATCAATACGTTTACCGATGCCCCTTGTGGTTCATAATCTTGCTTGGAAATATTTAAAACCGTTGCCCCAATCATCTCTGTTACGTCGCAGAGGATGTTGGTCAGACGTTCTGAATTGTATTGCTCGTCAATATAGCGGATGTAATCCTGTTTTTCTCGTTCTGTTTTGGCATAACAGACATCGAAGATGTTAAAACTCAGTGTCTTTGTGAGATTGTTAAATCCATATAAGGTCAGCTTTTTTTCCAACCCTACCATCACAGCCTTTCTTCGGTGGGCAACGATAACCCACTTTAAGTATTCAAAAATTATTGTATCACAGATTCCCGGAAAATGCAATGCTATTTCCAAAAATTTTTTTAGGCGAATTTCCCGAAAAATCATCGCCCCAACTTGAAAGCCTCTCCACCACGGTTTTTGCCACGAAATTTCCAATAT
>CAYXKI010000063.1:0-8650 GCA_964465095.1 uncultured Ruminococcus sp. | reverse complement strand
TCCAATAGGGAAACAGACTATAACATTATCGGAATCAGCCTTGATGCCAACAAATCGGTCGCCTTCTTCGTTTGTATTAATATGGACAGTGCTTTTTGATATTAAATTCCATTATTAAGTTTGAAGCTGAGCTTAAATCCATCTATCTTCACCACTTTACTCTTTATTTGCTCCGGCAAAAGCGTCCTTCACATTGTCTTTGAAAATCTTAAATCTATCTAACCTCTTGGCGTACATAAATGCATGAATTACTTGCTCAAGGCTCTGATATTCTGTGACCTCAAATATCACTTCTCGATTAAACTTAAATGCATCATCCCACAGATATTTGATTACCTTTTCAGGAAACTTTCTATTTTGTTTATAGCTTCACGGATAACAGCAATTTGTATCTTCTCTCCTGATGTAAGAGTTCCTTTGTTTTCTTTCTTACGAAGAGAATCGTACTCTATTTCTGTTATTTTCCCGACCTCGTAAACAGGAAAGATTCTAAGGCAAAATTGTCCCCCCATTTTTGAGGTTGAAATATAACACTCCCTATAATCTGGAATGCTGATTTTACGAAATTTTTCACATTTATTACTGCGTTTTAGTCATCAACACCACGCACTCCACATGTCCTGTCTTCGGGAAAAGGTCCACTGGTTGTACTTTTTTTACGCTATACCCCTGATTATGAAGAAGAGAACAATCTCTGGCTGCGGTAGCTGGGTTGCAGGAAATCATAACGATACGCTTTGGATGCATTTGCACAATTGCTTGTATCGTTGCTTCATCACAGCCTTTTCTTGGTGGATCAACGCAAATTACATCGGGAGTTATCCCTTGCTGAGATAATTTTGTAGAAATCGTTCCTGCATCACCGCAATAAAATTCTGCATTCAAAACGCCAGCACGCTCTGCATTTTTCTTTGCATTTTCTACAGCTTCCGGCACAATTTCCACTCCGATCAATTGTTCTACTGCATCTGCCATAGAAAGTCCGATAGTTCCTGCACCACAATATAAATCCAACAGTCGTTCCTTACCGGTAAGTTGCGCAAAAGACCTTGCGACCTGATAAAGCCGTTCTGCTTGTAGGGTGTTTACTTGGTAAAAAGACTCCGGAGATAAATCTACTTGTACATCGCACATTGTATCGGAAATAATACTCTCTCCGGAAAGTACTTCCGTATAAGCCCCCAAAATTACATTTGTTTTATCTGGATTGCAATTCATGCAGACACTGCGAATTTTTGGGAATTTTTTTCTCAGCTTTTCTGCCAATGGAAAAAGCTCTTTTCGAATTGCTGTTTTGGTAACGAACACAACCATAATTTCTCCGGAATGTTCCCCAGAGCGCAGATACAAATGACGAAGCTGTCCTTTTCCGCTTTTTTCATTGTAAATTGATAGTTTTTTCTCTGTAACATAAGTTAAAACAAATGCTGCAATTTCAGCAAAAATTGTTGGCTGTAGAGAACAATCCTGCACCGGAATTACACGATGACTTCTTCTTGCATAAAAACCAAGAATCGGTTTGCCATCTTTATCTAATGCAAAAGGATACTGTGCCTTGTTCCGATATCGTGCCTGCTTTTCGCTTCCTAGAATCGGTAAAAATTCCGGAGACAACTTTCCGATTCGTGTAAATGCATCTTGTACTACTTTCTCCTTTGTACGAAGTTCTGCCGCATAATTGACAGATTGAAAAACACATCCGCCGCAAGCTTGCAATGTACAAGTTGGTGAAATGCGATCCGCAGAGGGCTCCAACAACGTTTCTACAATGCCAAACGCATAATGCTTTAACACTTTAACAAGTTTCACACGAATTTTGTCCCCAATTGCTGTGCCGGGTACAAAGACTGCCATATTTTCAACATGACAGACACCGCTTCCGTCTATTGTAAGGTCTGTAATTTCTACCTCGTAGAGTTCATTTTTCTTCAAAAGCATTCCCCTCCTGCTTACGGATCTCCTTACAGATTTCTCGTACTTGCTGCTTCTTTTCCATCAATTGATCAAATTGTCTGGTATATTCATAGGGAAATTTATAATTATGAATTCTGGTTATTCTACCGCATGGCTCTACAAGCTTTGTTGATGCTCCACATCCTGCACCGAAAATAGATTGGGATTCATCCATAATGAGAATATTGTAAAGCGATTCCTTTCCCGGTTTTGCATAGCCTACATTTTCTTGATTATCAATCGTATTTTTTTGGCGATACATATAATATGGTGTGTAACCAGAATCCGGGAGGCGTTTCATACTTTCTTGTACCATTTGTTGAACAGGATTATGCACCTGTGTTGCACCCTGCGAAAAGAGTGTAGCAGCACGCTTTAGCGTTAATGCATGAACAGTAATACTATCAGGATCTAGCTTCAGAATCTGATTTAAGGTATCATGAAATCCTTCCGGATTATCTCCAGGCAATCCAGCAATCAGATCCATGTTAATATTCTCAAAACCTGCTTCCCTCGCCATTTGAAAAGCTTCTATGGTTTGCTGTGTTGTATGATTTCGTCCAATCGTTTTCAATACGCTGTCTTGCATTGTCTGCGGATTTACAGAAATACGATCAACGTGAAATTGACGTAACACCTTTAGCTTTTCCAAGGTAATTGTATCCGGTCTACCAGCCTCTACACAATATTCTCTGAGATTTGATAAATCAAAATAACAATTGATTGTAGAAAGTACTTTTTCCAGTTGTGTGGCAGAAAGAGAAGTTGGTGTTCCTCCCCCAAAATAAATGGTGTCCAGAACCAGATTTTCCTCCCGAATCAATTCTGCCCAAAGAACAAGTTCCTGACAAAGTTTGTCCAGATATAGCGGAATCAAAGATTTTGCCTGTTCCACAGAATGGGAAACAAAAGAACAATAGCTGCATCTGGTAGGACAAAACGGAATGGAAACATATAAGCTTACGGAGTGATCTGGTGTCTGCTGCAATAATGGGGCTTGTACCACTGCTGTGTTGTAGGCAAGTTCTAATTTTTCCTCAGTAATCCAATACTTTTCCTTTAGTGCTTGAATAATCTCTCCCTTAGACAATCCACGATTTAGATAAGGTTGCACCTTTTTTACCGGTCGGATTCCAGTAAGCAATCCCCAGGCTGGATGTAAATCTGTAAGTTTTTCCAAAATACGATAGAGTATAGCACTGAACCGATATTCACAAAGTGCTTTGTCTTCTACAGGATTGCAATACGGAAATGATTTTGTCTCTGTAAGTGCTTGCCCTTGGTATTGTACCAGAACAGAAAATATTGTTTTTTGCTCTGCTTCTAATTGGTGCAGAGAAAGGAGTGCACCATCTAATGCAGTTTCCGGAAGTGATTCTGTATCATAATGAAATTGAAATTTTGTCACCGGAAGAAACAGCTTACATATACATTCAATTTCATATTTTAAGGTATGTCCATATAACGCAATCGGAAATACCGATCTTGTTTGCAGACTGGATTCTTTCATCATTCAAAGACCTCGCATAGATGGATTATGTTCTTTTTCAAAAGACAAAACAGAACTCTCGTTGTGACCGGGAAGTACCTGAAATTCCTGTTCCAGATGTTTTAATCGCCGCAAAGAATCCAACATTTGTGCATCACTGCCTCCTGGAAAATCTGTTCTGCCACGAGACATCCGAAAAAGAGTATCTCCAGTAAACAGACAATCTTCACACTGCCAGCAAAGACTCCCCAGCGTATGTCCGGGGGTATGCAGTGCTTTGAATTGCAGCTTCCCAAACGAAAGCGTCTCCCCTTCTGTAACAGGAACATGGCAAGATATTTTTTGAAATGTGCCCGGAGAAAGCCAATCTCCGAGATTTTCTGCACTGTCCGATAACATTGCGGCATCCGCTTCATGAATATAAACAGGAATATTGTAGGTGGCTCTGATTTGTTCCACCCCTGCAACATGATCAAAATGTCCATGGGTCAACAAAATTGCAACAGGCTCTAAATGCAGCGTTGTAAGTTGGCGTTCTACGACTGCCGCCCCATCGCCAATATCAATCAATACACAATGGCTATCATCTACTTGTACCAGATAACAATTCGCCATAAGTTCCCCTAGGACGAGTTTTTTGATTTCCATAAATCTCCTCACTTTTTCACACGATCAACAGAGATAACACCACGGATTTTCCGAAGTTTATCCATGATTGCTTGCAGTTGGTCTGCACCACCCACTTGCACACTTGCCTCGAAAATTGCATTCCCATTTCGTAAATTTCGGGAGGCAGAGTGTACAATCTGAATATGAGACTCTGACAAAATTTTCGTAATATCGAACACCAATCCCACACGATCTACCGCAATTACTTCAATGCTGGTAGGAATCAGCGTAGAGGTATTATTTGTCCACTGCACCGGCACCCATCTTGCCAGATCATCCGGATTATTCCGCTTTAATGCAGCCTGATAATTCACACAAGCAACCGTATGCACAGAAATTCCGTGACCTCTTGTAATAAAGCCGACAATGTCGTCTCCCGGCAAAGGGTTACAGCACTGGGCGAACTTAAACACACAATCAATTTTGTCCAGAACAATGCAATCTTTTCCCTCTGCTGGCTCTTGCGGATAAACCGGAATAACCGGCTTATCATTTTCTTCTTCTGTGCCATGTGTCTTTACATAGACATCTTTTAGTCTTGGCATGATTTTAGACAGTGTAACACCACCATAACCAATGGAAGCATAAAAATCATCCAATGTTGCACAGTTGTGCCGTTTTAAGTCATCCGCCAGGAAAGATTCCCACTCAGCTTCCGGCAAATGAATATGACAGCGCTTGAATTCCTGTTCCAGATTTGCTTTTCCGGTTGCAATGTTTTCTTCCCGGCACTCTTTTTTGAACCAAGAACGAATTTTAGATTTTGCCTCATTGGTTTTTACAATACCAAGCCATGCACGATTCGGTCCCTTATTGGGATCTTTACTTGTCAGAACTTCGCAGATCTGTCCAGTTTGCAATTGATAATCCAATGGAACCATTTTTCCATCTACCTTGCCACCAATTGTTTTGTGTCCGATTTCCGTATGAATCCGATAGGCAAAATCAATTACAGTTGAACCAACTGGTAAGGAAATAGAATCTCCTCTTGGGGTCATTATGACAATGTCCTCCGGAGACAGATCATTTTTAATTGCACGAACAATTTCTTCAACATCATCTGAAGTTTGCTGTGCCTCGATTACCTTGCGAACCCAAGCAAGGCGCTCTTCCATCTTATCCTTGCCTTGAATTCCCTCTTTGTACTTCCAATGGGCTGCAATTCCATATTCAGCGGAGACATGCATATCCCAGGTTCGTATCTGGATTTCAAAAGGGATTCCCTCTCGTCCCAAAACAGTTGTATGCAAAGACTGATACATATTGGATTTCGGAGAGGAAATATAATCCTTAAATCGATTTGGAAGTGGGCGAAAAATATCATGAACAATCCCAAGAACCATATAGCATTCCGAAACTGTAGAAACAATGACACGAACTGCATATTTATCATAAATTTCATCTATGCTTTTGTGATTTACATAGACCTTCTTGTAAATTCCATAGACGCTTTTTACTCTGCCGGACAGAATTGGCTCTTTGTTAAAATGTTCCTGTGCAAGACGTTCCCGGATTTTTTCCTGAATGGATTCGATAAATGCCTCTCGTTCCTCTTTTTTGATTTCCATAATGTGTTCAATTTCAGAGTAGGCATAGGAGTCCAGATAATAAAACGCCAGATCCTCCAGTTCGTCTTTTACCGTACGAATTCCAAGACGATGGGCGATGGGTGCGTAAACATTCATCGTTTCCAACGCAATCCGCCGCTGTTTTTCCGGTGGCAGATATTTCAAGGTACGCATATTGTGAATACGGTCTGCCAGTTTGATAATCATGACACGGATATCATGGGACATTGCAAGAAGAATTTTACGTACATTCTCCGCTTGCTGCTGCTCCTTGTCAAAAATCGGGATACGATTCAGCTTCGTAACACCGTCTACCAGCAAAGCCACATCCTGTCCGAATTTCTTTCGGATATCATCTAAAGTATAGTCCGTATCTTCTACCACATCATGAAGCAACCCCACGCAAATTGTATCTGTATCCATGCCAAGTTCTACTAAAATAGATGCAACAGACAAAGGGTGAATAATATATGGTTCTCCGGAAGAACGTTTTTGATTGCCATGTGCTGTCTCCGCAAGCTGATATGCCGAAAGGATCTTACTCAGATCATACTGCTTATCAGTTGCCAGAATTTCTTTTGCCAGATCTGCAATTGTAATCAGATGTTGTGCTGGCTGTTCCTTTTCTTTTTCTTCCCTGATTTCATTTGCTTTTTCTTGTGCCATTTTACACCCGCTCCTTTTGCTGTAATCCCTGTAACAAGATGGAGGATTGCAAATCCACCTTTTGTTGCACTTGTACCCGGTACACCTGCTCATACCACAGATCCTGATGGATCAGTCCCAATTCCTGAAAAATATCTAAAGAAAGCCGTAGTTTGCAATAATTTATTTCCGGTAGATCCTGTACCAGACCGTAAAGTCCATCTATCGTAATTTCTGTCGTCGGAATCCGCTTATAAATTTCCGCCAGAACTGTTCTTGTTGGTGTAATTGCTTTATAGTATGCCACGGAAAGTGGCTCATCCAGACAAAACTTCTCATAGCTTTGTTTTGCAGCAAAATATTTTGCTTGTTTTACGCCACTTTTTCGATAATCCTTGACAATTAACGTCAGTTGCGGACGATTTTGATAACTCCCCACTTCTGCTGTGACAAGAAAATCGCAAACCGTTCCCTGCTTTAAAGGAATCTCTGACGGTTTTGTACGAAACAGTAAAGCCTCTATTGCCATACCACCATAATTCAGTTTTAATTTGCTGTGTTTTCCTTGAGAAAGTGGCACAATCTCTTGTAATACGGTATGACAAAGTGCGAAAATCGGTGTAAGATTCCCCTGCCCAAAAGGTTCCAGTACTGACAAGCCGGAAATGGCATCTACCGTCAATTCTTGCGGCAACAAAAGTTTATCTGCCTCCAGTGTCATAACAGGCATTTCTGGGAAATTTTCTTTTGCGTACTGCTGTACAGCATCTGAAAATGCTGCCACATTTTCTATTGCAAGAGAAAATCCACCTGCACCGGGATGCCCACCGTATCTTGTCAGGAATTCACGACAAGCATCCAAGCAACGAAACGCAGAGAATCCACCAAAAGAACGCATGGAACCTCTCCCCTGCGTTTCTTCAATTGTAATAAGAATTACCGGTTTCCCGAATTGTTCTTCCAATCGTGAGGCGACAATTCCAATTACACCATGATGCCAACCCTCTCCGGCAAAAACGAGAACACGTTGCTTGAGAAGCAGTGGCTTTTCCTGTACTTGTGCCTTAATTTCATCCAGAATTCTGCTCTCTTCTTCTTTTCTTGCTTGATTGCGTCGTTCCAATTCTGTCGCAAGTTCCTGTGCTTCTTCCATGTCCTCGCAAAGCAGTAATTTTACTGCGGTATCCGGCGATCCAAATCTTCCGGCAGCATTAATGCGTGGCGCAATTCCAAAAGCGATTGAAGTAGAAGAAAACGTTTTTCCGGTAAGTCCTGCCTTTTCCAATAATGCAAGCAGTCCAGGACGTTCGGTATTGGGAAGAATACGCAGCCCGTATTTTACCAGAAAGCGATTTTCTCCGGATAGTTCAACAACATCTGCCACAGTTGCAATTGCAGCAAGTTCACCAAACTGTTCCAACGCCATTGAATCGTCTCCGTCCAATGCAGCGATTAGCTTTAAAACAACACCAGCACCGCACAAATTATGATATAGAGAACAGTCATCTGGGCGATGCAAATCAACGACTGCTTCAGCCCTTGGTAACTCTTCCAAAGGCTGATGATGGTCTGTTATTACCAACTGCATTCCAAGTTCGTAAATCAGGTTTGCTTCTTCGATCGCGGTAATTCCGTTATCCACTGTAATAATTAATTCCACGCCATCATCCTGCATCTCGTGAACTGCATTTGCGTTTAAGCCATATCCTTCTTCACGTTCTGGAATACGATACGTAACATCGGCACCTGTTTCGGAGAGATAGGTGTATAACATAACTGTTGCAGTAATTCCGTCGCAATCGTAGTCTCCGTAAATACAGATACGTTTCCCGGAATCAATCGCATGATTGATACATTCCACTGCTGCTTCCATATCGGCTGTAAGAAACGGATCAGAAAGCCCCTCGCATTGCAGAAAATTTGCTGCTTCTTGGATATTTTGTACGCCTCTGGATGATAACACCTGTGCGCAAAGCATCGACAAATCGCTGCCAAGTTTCAGCTTTTTTACAGTCTCCTCTTGTGGCGTATGAATTTGCCATTTTTTCATAGAAACCAACCTTTCCACATCTTATCCTTCCCTCTATTATACTCGAATTTCTGATAAAATGCAATAGGTTTCAAGGAAAAGCTTGTAGAAACGCACTACCTCAGCAATCTTCCCCTACTTTTTACATAGATTTTACATAGCTACCGCCAGGACTTTACATTATGCCATTATAATGGTTTTGTTGAAAAAACGGAATTCTCATACTACACAAAAATTTTATAGGCAACACCGCACAAAGATTGTGCGTCAGATGCACCGTCAGATTTTTTGTCAGAT
>CAYXKI010000062.1:0-8743 GCA_964465095.1 uncultured Ruminococcus sp. | reverse complement strand
GATTTTTGCACAATCTGACAAAAAATCTGACGGCGCATCTAACGCACAATCTTTGTGCGGTGTTGCCTTAAGAAAAACTCAGACACCATACTTGTTGGTAGAAACCTTTACGCCAACGCCCATGGTAGAAGTTACAGTGCAGGACTTGAGGTAAGTACCCTTTGCAGCCGCCGGCTTTGCCTTAACAATTGCTTCCATCAGGGTCTCAAAGTTCTGAACCAGCTTGTCAGCACCGAAAGATGCCTTGCCAATGGGGCAGTGGATGATGTTGGTCTTGTCCAGACGATACTCGATCTTACCAGCCTTTGCCTCAGTTACAGCCTTGGCAACGTCCGGTGTTACAGTACCAGCCTTCGGGTTCGGCATCAGACCACGGGGACCGAGAACCTTACCGAGACGACCAACCAGACCCATCATATCCGGAGAAGCGATGACAACGTCAAAGTCCATCCAGTTTTCCTTGGTGATCTTGTCAACCAGATCTTGACCGCCTACGAAGTCAGCACCGGCTGCCTGTGCAGCCTCATACTTGTCTTCCTTGCAGAATACGCAGACACGTACCTTTTTACCGGTACCGTTGGGCAGTACAACTGCACCACGAACCTGCTGGTCAGCGTGACGAGAGTCAACACCCAGACGGATGTGTGCTTCTACGGTCTCGTCAAACTTTGCCTTTGCATTGGTGCAAACCAGAGCCAGCGCTTCTTCAGAAGCGTAGAACTTTGCACCGTCTACAGCCTTCCGGCTGTCATTATATTTTTTACCGTGTTTCATTTATATAATCCTCCTAGTGTAGTGGTAGCACCGGATTGCTTACACGCAAAACCGGTTAGCGGAAATTTCCTCCCACCGACGTTCAGAATCGTTTAGTCTACGACAACGATACCCATGGAACGTGCAGTACCAGCGATCATGCTCATTGCGGATTCCAGAGAACCAGCGTTCAGATCGGGCATCTTCTGCTCTGCGATCTTCTGGATCTGTTCCTTTGTAATGTTCGCTACTTTCTTCTTGTTCGGCTCACCGGAAGCAGTGTCGATACCGCAAGCCTTCTTGATCAGAACGGCTGCCGGCGGTGTCTTTGTGATAAAGGTGAACGAACGGTCTGCATAAACCGTGATAACAACCGGAATAATCATACCGATGTCATTCTTGGTGCGCTCGTTGAACTCCTTGGTGAACGCCATAATGTTTACACCGTGCTGACCCAGCGCCGGGCCAACCGGAGGAGCAGGTGTTGCTTTACCTGCGGGAATCTGAAGCTTAATAAAACCTGTTACCTTCTGTGCCATATTGCACACCTCCATATTGTGGTAAATGGCGAGACCATAACCGTGTCTCTCCCACCGGAATTGTCAGTCAATTCCGAATTGCTTTTGCATCCTTGCAAACAGAACATATTTTCTTTTTCAGCAAAATATGTTTTAGTCGTCCTGACGGATTACCTGATTGAGTTGTACTGTTGCCGCAGTCTCACGACCAAACATAGAAATCAGTACATCAACCGTGCCGTCCTCCAGATTGATTGCCTGTACCACGCCGGAAAATCCGTCCATTGCGGTGCCGGAAATGGTGATGGTATCACCAACGGCGTAGTCGACCTGAATGGTTGTTCCAAGATCGACACCAAGGGCAGCGACTTCCTTTTCAGAAAGGGGCGTCGGCTCAGATGCCGGTCCTACGAACCCGGTCACACCACGAATGTTCTTGACAACGTGCCAGGTATCATCTGTGTAAATCATTTTCAGCAAAACATAGCCGGGGAACGTCTTGTGCTCCACTTCTTTTACCTTGCCGTCCGTGATTTCGGTCACCTTTTCGGTGGGGACCTGAACTTCCAGGATGAGGTCATGGAGCTTTCGGTTTTCAACCACCTTTTCAATGTCCTGGGCTACTTTGTTCTCATAGCCGGAATAGGTGTGAATGACATACCATTTTGCCGCCTCTGACATAATAAATCCTCCCGTTCTGGTCACATCAAATTAGTTGGAAAGTCCCATCAGATACTGCATCAGTCGCAGCAGACCGGAATCGATCAAGCCAACCAAAACAGAACCGATGACAACAACTGCCAGTACAACCAGCGTATTGTTTACGACTTTCTTGCGTTCCGGCCAAACAACCTTCTTGAATTCCTTCTTCAGGTCTTTGAACCAGCCGGCAAGCCTGGAAAAGATGTTTTTCTTCTTTTCTTCTTTTTTCTTACCGGATTTTTTGGAGTCTGCATTTGCAGCAGCCTTCGCAGCAGCTTTCGCAGCCTTTGCGGCTGCCTTTTCCTCTTTTTTTGAGGTAGCTTCCTGCTGGGCGTTCAATTCCTTTTCAGCCATGCCTTAGACCCCCATTACTTCGTCTCTCTGTGCAGCGTATGCTTCCGGCAGAACTTGCAGTGTTTGTTCATTTCAATCCGTTCCGGATTATTCCGCTTGTTCTTCTTTGTTACATAGTTGCGGCGCTTGCATTCTGTACAAGCCAGTGTTACTTTCACTCTCATGATCGGCACCTCCTGCTCGTTTACTTCTTCCTTGCGGAAGCCGGATTTGTCCGTTTTTCCCGGACTCCGGTCGTTTGCCTCCCTCTATTTCGTGTGGTATCTGCTTTTTTGTCATCCGGGCAAAAAAATAAACCCACACAAGAGGTAACCCTAGTATATCACATTCCGACGGAAAAGTCAAGGATTTTTCGATTATTTTTTTGCAGGGCTTTCGGAAAAAGAAGATCCGGTGGGAGATTTTCTATTATATATGTGTATATAAGGCAACACCGCATCTGACGCACAATCTTTGTACGGCGTTGCTGTAAGAAACACTTCGAAAAAATTTACAAAAACTTCATGACAAGCCAAGGGGAGATGTGATACAATGAATAAGCCGCATGTGCACGGTCTGAAATATCCCTTGGGATAACCCAGCGCAGCGAGTTTTAGAAAAAGGCAGGTGCCAAAGATTATGTACGCAGTAATTGAAACAGGCGGAAAGCAGTATCAGGTAAAGGCAAACGATGTGCTCTTTATCGAAAAGCTGAACGTAGAAGCAGAGGACAGCGTTGTTTTTGACAAGGTTGTTGCAGTTGGCGGTGAGGACGGTCTGAAGATCGGTACACCTTACGTTTCTGGTGCTTCTGTTCGTGCCAAGGTCATCAAGAATGGCAAGGCAAAGAAGATTACGGTGATGACCTACAAGCCGAAGAAGGGCGAGAAGAAGAAGCAGGGTCACAGACAGCCGTATACTCAGGTGCAGATTGAAGCAATTGAGGCTTAAATGATTTCCGCACGGTTTTTTTATGTAGGATCCCTTTGTACAGGGTGTACCGTTTCCGGACATGCCGGGTATGGAGAAGCGGGCGAGGACATTGTCTGCGCTGCGGTTTCCTCTGCGGTTCAGACGGTTGCGAACCTGATGACAGAGGTTTATGCACTTCCCATCCGGGAAAAGGTCTCTGAGAAAACTGCCGAGATTTCCTTGCAGCTTGCAGGAACGCCGGTAGAGGGGGATGATGTGCAGCATCTGTTCCGGGGGCTGGAACTTCAGCTTTCCTGTCTGGAGGAGATGTATCCTGCATATATTCAGATGGAACGAAAGTTTCATTGAAGAACATTGACACATATGGAGGTGTACTACTATGATGCGCATTAGTATGCAGTTTTTTGCTCATAAAAAGGGTTCTGGTTCTACTAAGAACGGTCGTGATTCCGAGTCCAAGCGTCTTGGTGTAAAGCGTGCTGACGGTCAGTTCGTAAAGGCTGGTAACATTCTGGTTCGCCAGAGAGGCACACACATTCATCCGGGTGCAGGAGTTGGCATCGGTTCTGATGACACTCTGTTTGCTACAGTGGATGGCACTGTAAAGTTTGAGCGTGTAGGTCGTGATCGTAAGAAGGTAAGCGTTTACGCTGCACAGTAAGCGATTGACGAGATTGCACAAAATAACAGCTTTTGCTGTTTTCTTTTCGAAGAATGAGGAAATCCCAGGCTGTAAGAATGCTTGGGATTTTTTGTTAAGGCAACACCGGAGCGAGGATTTCCAGCATGGGAATTTGTCTCTGGGAGAAAGGAGACGAATCTTATGTTTGTGGATCAGGCGAAAATCATCATTCAAGCCGGTGATGGCGGAGATGGTGCGGTTTCTTTTCATCGGGAAAAATATGTGGCAGCCGGCGGTCCGGATGGAGGAGACGGTGGAAAAGGTGGCGACGTGGTCTTTCAGGTAGATGATAATTTCTCTACCCTGATTGATTTTCGCTATAAGCGGAAGTACGCTGCACAGCGTGGGGAAAATGGTAGTTCCCGGAATTGCACCGGGAAAAGTGCACCGGATCTTGTAATCCGTGTGCCGAGAGGAACGGTTGTCCGGGAGACAAAAACCGGACGCATCATGGCGGATTTATCCACGGATGAACCACAGATTCTGGCAAAGGGTGGAAAAGGTGGCAAGGGAAACATTCACTTTGCAACCTCTACCCGACAGATTCCCCGATTTGCAAAGCCCGGTTTTCCGGGGGAGAAGTTTGAGGTGACACTGGAACTGAAGCTTCTTGCAGATGTGGGACTGGTCGGATATCCTAGTGTGGGAAAGTCTACGTTGATTTCTGTGGTCAGTGCTGCAAAGCCGAAGATTGCCGCTTATCATTTTACCACCCTGACTCCGGTGCTTGGAGTAGTTCGTGTGGCAGAGGAACAGTCCTTTGTTATGGCGGATATCCCCGGATTGATTGAGGGGGCAAGTGACGGTGTCGGACTTGGACATGACTTCCTCCGTCACGTGGAACGTTGTCGGTTGATTCTCCACGTGGTGGACGTTTCCGGCAGTGAGGGAAGAGACCCCATTGAGGATTATGAGACGATTCAGGGAGAACTTGCACGATTCCGGGCGGAACTTGCAGAGCGTCCGCAGATTGTGGTTGCCAATAAGTGTGACCTTGCACAGCCGGAGCAGATTCAGCGTTTCCGGGATTATATTGCAGAAAAGGGTCTGGAACTTTTTGAGATTTCTGCTGCAACCACTTCCGGCACAAGGGAATTGGTACAGGCAACGGCGCAGAAGCTTTCAGAATTGCCGCCGATTCTGCAATATGAGCCGGAAGCACCCTCTCAAGAAGAACTTGCAGATAATGCCCGTGGAAGCTTTGAAATTCAGGTGGAGGATGGGGTTTACTATGTCTATGCTCCATGGCTTGAGCCGATTCTCCGTACCGTCAATATGGACGATTATTCTTCCCTGCAATATTTTCAGCGTGTGCTTCGCAGCAGTGGCATTATTGACAAGCTGGAGGAGATGGGAATCTCTGAGGGAGATACAGTCGATATCTTTGGCTTTGAATTTGACTTTGTGTCCTAAAAGCGAGGGAGAAAAGCAATGGAGAAAACATTGACTCCGGCACAGGCAAGGCAGTACAGTCCCCTTGCCCTGGCGTTTCTGGGAGACAGCGTCTATGAGGTTCTGGTACGGGAGTATCTGCTTCTGCAAGCCAATCAGCCTGCGGCACAGCTTCATGAAAAAAAGGTGACACTTGTGTGCGCCGGGTTTCAGGCAAAGGCAGCAGAGCGGCTTCTTCCTCTTTTGACAGAGGAGGAACAGGGGGTCTATCGCAGAGGAAAGAATGCCAATAACACCGTGCCCAGAAGTGCTACGCCACGCACGTATCATATGGCAACAGGACTTGAGGCACTTTTTGGCTTTCTCCATCTCATTGGCGCAGAAGCACGGACAGCAGAACTGTTCCGGGTGTGTATGGAAGAACAAGAAAGTTTATAGGGCTTTTGAAGAATAAGGAGCTTGTAAGGCTTTTGAAGAACAAGGAGCCCGTAAGGCTTTGGAAATAGATAGCACCGTATAAGGTTATGCGGTATTACGATAAAGGAGTGTAAAATTATGTCTGGACATTCGAAATGGAATAATATCAAGCGGAAAAAAGAAGCAACCGATGCGGCAAAGGGAAAGATTTTCACCAAAATCGGACGAGAGATTACGGTTTGCGTAAAAGAAAGCGGACCGGACCCCAATACCAATGCAAAGCTGAGAGATCTTATTGCAAAGGCAAAGTCCAACAATGTGCCCAATGATAATATTGAGCGTGTCATCAAAAAGGCTGCCGGCGAAGGGGACAAGAACAACTATGAAACCATCGTCTATGAGGGCTATGGTCCATCCGGCGTTGCTGTGATTGTAGAGTGCCTGACGGACAACAAGAACCGGACTGCCGGAGATGTACGGCACTATTTTGACAAGTTCGGCGGCAACCTTGGAACACCGGGTTGTGTCTCTTTCATGTTCAGCGAAAAAGGAATGCTGGTACTGGAGAACACCGGACTGGACGAGGATCAGGTCATGGAGGATTGCTTTGAGTTTGATGCAGACGATTTCTCCATGGAGGATGAGGAAATTATCGAGGTTTCCTGTGCCCCCAGTGCACTTCGTGGTCTTCGGGAGGGTCTGACGGAGAAAGGGTATCACGTACTCTCCGCAGAGGTAATGCAGATTCCTGCAACCTATACCACCTTAGAGGACGAGGACGACATCAAGAAAATGAATCTTCTTCTGGATAATCTGGAGGAAAACGATGATGTACAGAACGTATATCATAACTGGAATGTACCGGAGGAGTAACAATATCTTAAAAAGGAGAACTATGCAATTTCAAGAAATGAATTTATCCCAGCCCTTGCAGGATGCGGTGGCTGGACTTGGATTTACGGAAATGACCGAGATTCAGGAAAAAGCCATTCCGCTTCTGTTGGAGGGAAAGGATGTCATTGGAAAGTCTAATACCGGAACAGGAAAGACGGCTGCCTTTTCGATTCCGATTCTGGAACAGATGGAGAAAGAGGACAGCGATCATGTCTGCGCTCTGATTCTCTGCCCTACACGGGAACTTGCTATGCAAGCTTGCGAGGAAATCCGCAAATTTGCCCGGTATAAGCGGCACATCCGTCCTGTAGCAGTGTATGGCGGTTCTAGTATGGAACGTCAGATCCATCAGTTGAAAAATGGTGCAAACCTTGTGGTTGGGACACCGGGACGTGTGTTGGATCATCTGCGGCGGCGGACGTTGAAACTGGATCAGCTTCGTACGATCGTTCTGGATGAGGCAGACGAGATGCTGAACATGGGCTTTCGGGAGGATATTGAGGCGGTTCTGGAACAGACCCCGGAAACCCGTCAGACGGTACTCTTTTCCGCAACTATGCCACCGGCAATTCTGGCGATTACCAAGCAGTATCAGACCGACCCGGTTCTGGTGCAGATTCAGAGCACACGGCGCACTGTAGACGCAATTGCACAATTTGCAGTCAGCGTTCCCATGGGAAGAAAGACCGATGCGTTGCAGCTTTTGCTTTTGGCAAAACAGCCAAACTCTGCGATGATTTTCTGCAACACCAAGAAGATGGTAGACGAACTTTCTGAGGCGTTGTGTCTGAGAGGCTTTCATGCTGCCGGGCTACACGGAGATATGAAACAGCTTCAGCGTACCCAGGTGATGAACAGCTTTAAAAGCGGCAGATGCACCATTCTGATTGCCACAGATGTGGCAGCAAGAGGCATTGATGTCAAGGGCGTGGATGCGGTCTTTAACTATGACTTGCCACAGGATCACGAGTACTATATTCACCGGATCGGCAGAACCGGACGTGCCGGAAAGACCGGTGCGGCGTATAACATTCTCAGCGGCAGAAAACAGGAAATGGAGATGCGAGAGATTTCTCGCTATACCAGAGCGGACATTACCGAAATTGATGTGCCTACCTCCGGAGAACTCCGTGCATCTGCCAAAGAGGGAGTAAGAGAACAGTTGCTTGCCCGGAAAGAGGCGGTGGTTTCGGAAGAGGCACTTGCACTGACGGAAACCTTGTTGGAAAACAGTGAGGATGCAAAGGCAATTCTTGCTGCAATGGTACAGCAGTGTCTGGAGGAAGCCACAAAGAATCTGCCTACGTTTGATGTGCCAAAGCCAATCCGCAAGGGAAAGCGTGCCGGAGCAAAGACGGTACGGGTGCATATCAATGCCGGAAGACGGGACAAAATGGCACCGAATTTTATCCTTGGTGCACTGGTAGAAGCAACCGGTATGGCAGGCAACGAGTTCGGGAAGATTGACATTCACGATCAGTTTACCACGGTAGAAGTTCCGGAGACAGAACTGGACTTTGTGGTAGATGCAATGCAGAATGAGAAAATCAATGGCAAGTCTGTTGCCGTTCGGAAGTATGAAGAACGTGGGGGAGAGTACGGCTATCGTGGAGATTCTCGTGGACGGAATCGAAACGGAGGACAGCGACGGAATTCTCGCCATGGCTATACCCAGCAGCCCAGAAACGGTGGCTATAACCGGAAACGGCGTAAGGGGTAAGAATAGAGCTGCTTAAGAAAAAAGAGAGGGAATGTAGAAACATTCTCTCTCTTTTGTTTTGTTATGTGTAGGAATATTTGTGCTATGTTGTAATCAAGTTTACTCAGACAGAAGATTTTTTGATGCAGCAATTTTGTAAAAAATGCTGCCGGGGTGTACACTCTCTTTTTGTTTGAGTTTAATTTGTTTGAGTGCGTTGAAAATGTTCCACTGGAACATTTTCAAGGGCTGTCCGTTCTGGTGCACCTAGAAAGGGAGAGCGGTCTTGTTCGCTCTCCCTCGAAAAGCTGTCGCTTTTCTCACCCATTTCTCCGCGCGCATGAGGATTGCGCGGAGTGTTTCGTTGTCTGCGGACAGCGACAAGGGGCTCCTCGCCCCTTGACCCCGGCAGCATTTTTT
>CAYXKI010000061.1:0-8869 GCA_964465095.1 uncultured Ruminococcus sp. | reverse complement strand
GCGGTTGTCAAGTGGAATTTTTTACGCTTTCATTTGACAAGTTTCGCCTTTTGTGCTATACTAAATCTGGGTCATTTTTCAGACCCAGAGTAGAACCCTCGAATACGGATGCAAGGTTTCCCTTGCATAGGCGGTCAAATCCTGCTCCCGGAAGGGAGTGATTGTCCATGATGGTGTTAGAACTTGTTCTCATAGGATATTGCACCTGTCTTTTCGGCAAATTTTGCCGATTGCTGCGTTGAAAAAGCTCACCATACGACAGTATGCTTTCGCTTTTTCGCCTTGCACTCGCCAAAATTATGCTCGAAAATCCATGCACAAATCCTATGAGAACAAGTTCTTAGAAATTCTAAAGAACCTCATCGACATCTTTTGTAATGTTTTGCTTGTAATTGTTGCAATCTTAACATATAAAAAGAGATAACCGCCCCAGCTTTCCAAACAAGGCGGTTATTTCATAATCTGTCTCGGGAGCTGACCGCCATTCGGGGGTTCGCTCTTTCTATATTTAGTATAGCAGATTTTTTAGGTGTTGTCAAGTGGGATTTTTTTGCAGCTTTACGATGCCCTCTCACTATAATCCCATTATAAATGTATACATGCTTTTCCAAACCATGAGTTCACAAAAAAGTTACAAGCAAATTCTCCGATTTCTCTTGCAATTCCCGGGAAAGTATGATAGAATATACAAGCGTGATTGCAATAGATATGCGATGAAGTGAAAGGTTGCCGACGGTATGTCGGGGAATTTTCATGGAGTATGTCCGATTTGAAAACCGGGCGAATCAGGATAGGAACACAGTCTGTGTGCAACTTCGATGGGGAATCCCTGTCTGAGGAGTACGACTGTCTGCACTGGCTCGGAACCACTTTGGTTTTCGAGTTTTTTTATGCTTGTCGGTGGAAACACCCGGCGGTGTGGAAGTCCTGATGGAGGCAACTCCCAGCCCCCAAAACCATGAAGGAGGCGAAAAGAATGGCAGTCAACGAAAAAATCAGAATCAAGATCAAGGGCTATGAGCATGCAACAGTAGATGCAGCAGCAGCCAAGATCGTGGAGGCAGCAAAGAGAAGCGGTTCTCAGGTTTCGGGTCCGATTCCGCTCCCGACCGATAAGGAGATCATCACCATCCTGCGTGCAACACATAAGTACAAGGATAGCCGTGAGCAGTTCGAGCGTCGTACCCACAAGCGTCTGATCGACGTAATCCGTCCGACACAGAAGACGACTGAGGCGCTGCAAAAGCTGGAAATCCCGGCTGGTGTTGATATCGTAATGGAACTGAAGTAAGTCCCATTTCCGCTCAATGCTGAATCAATTGATTCAAAACCCCTGACAAGAGAAAACTTGTTACAGACGGTGGGGCAAAACCGTCGGTCATGTTGACACAGGTCAACCAATAACCAACAGGAGGAAATCAAAATGCAGAAAGCAATTATCGGCAAGAAGATCGGTATGACACAGATCTTTGACGAAGCCGGAAAAATGATCCCGGTTACTGTTGTAGAAGCAGGTCCCTGCGTTGTTATTCAGAAGAAGACCGCAGAGAACGATGGCTATGAGGCAGTACAGCTCGGTTTTGGCGATGTAACAGCAAAGCACGTTACAAAGCCGATGCAGGGTCACTTTGCAAAAGCAGATGTTGCTGCAAAGAGAACACTGAAAGAATTCCGTCTGGCAGATTGTTCCGCACTGAATGTAGGCGATGTTGTTAAGGCAGACGCTTTCACAGTAGGCGACAGCGTAGATGTCAGCGGTACCAGCAAGGGTAAAGGTTACGCAGGTGCAATCAAGCGCCACAATCAGAGCATGCCGAGAAAGACACACGGTACTGGTCCGATTCACAGACAGCCTGGTTCCATGGGCGCATGCTCCTCTCCGTCCCGTATCTTCAAGGGCAAGGGAATGCCTGGTCATATGGGTGCTGAGAAAGTAACCGTTCAGAATCTGGAGATCGTTAAGGTCGATAGTGAGAATAACCTCATCGCAATCAAGGGCGCAATCCCTGGTGCGAAGGGCGGAATTGTTGTCATCACTGACAGCGTGAAGGCATAAGGAAGGAGGAAACATCAATGGCAAAGATTGCAGTATTGAATATGGCAGGCCAGCAGGTGTCTGAGACAGAACTTTCGGATGCGGTTTTCGCTGTTACCCCCAATGAGGCAGTGATGCATGCAATGGTAGTCAACTACCTGGCAAATCAGCGTCAGGGTACACAGTCCACACTGACTCGTACAGAAGTAAGAGGCGGTGGCAGAAAGCCTTGGAGACAGAAGGGCACCGGTCACGCAAGACAGGGTTCCATCCGTGCTCCGCAGTGGACACACGGTGGCGTGGCTCTTGGACCAAAGCCGAGAGATTATCGCTATGCACTGAATAAGAAGGCAAGAAGACTTGCTATGAAGTCTGCGCTTTCCACAAAGGTTCTGGATCAGAACATCATTGTTCTGGACAGCCTGGTAATGGAAGAGTACAAGACAAAGACCGTTGCAGCAATGCTGAAGGCATTGGGCGTAGAGGGCAAGGCTCTCCTGGTAACTGCTGTAGCAGACCAGAAGGTCGTTAAGAGCGCAGCAAATATCCCGGGTGTAAAGACAGCCGCTGTCAACACCCTGAATGTATATGACATCCTGAACTACGACAAGTTCATCGTATCTCAGGACGCTGTTGCAAAAATCGAGGAGGTGTACGCAAAGTGAAAGCATCGCAGGATATCATTCTGACCCCGGTAATTACCGAGCGCAGCGTAGACGATATGGCAGAAAGCAAATACACTTTCAAGGTTGCAAAGGACGCCAATAAGGTTGAGATTGCAAAAGCAGCAGAAGAACTGTTTCAGGTACAGGTTCTCAAGGTAAACACTCAGAACTGCACCGGTCACACCAAGCGTGTAGGACGCAATGTAGGCAAGCGTCCTGACTTCAAGAAGGCAGTGATTACCATCAATCCGGAGCCGACTCCGGACAAGGATGGCAAGAAGCGGAAGGGTACAATCGAATTCTTCGATGGTATGTTCTAAAAAAGGAATCTCACGGGTACACAGTGAGAATTCCTACGGAATCTGAAATCGCAGATTTCCCTGTATGGGAGTGATGCTCCCGCAAATCTGGCATTAACAATGAGGAGTGAAAAGAATGGCCATTAAGACCTATAAACCGACGACCCCGTCTCGCAGAAATATGACCTGCACGGACTATTCGGGTCTGTCGAAGGTAAAGCCGGAGAAAAGCTTGCTCGAACCTCTGAAGAAGAATTCGGGCCGCAACAGCTACGGCAGAATTACCGTTCGCCACAGAGGCGGCGGAAACCGCAGAAAGTATCGTGTCATCGACTTTAAGCGGAACAAGGACGGCATGAATGCAACCGTTCTGACACTGGAATATGATCCGAACAGAAGCGCATTTATCGCTCTGGTACAGTACGAGGATGGCGAAAAGCGTTACATCCTGGCTGCTGAGGGTCTCAAGGTTGGCGATACCGTTCGTTCTGGCGCAGATGCAGACATCAAGCCGGGCAACGCATTGCAGCTTAAGGATATTCCGGTAGGTACTTTCATCCACGCAATTGAGTTGTATCCTGGTAAGGGTGCACAGTTGGTAAGAAGTGCCGGCAACATGGCACAGCTAATGGGCAAAGAGGGTGCATATGCACTGGTTCGTCTGCCCTCCGGCGAGATGAGAAAAGTGCCGATCGACGGCAGAGCTTCCATCGGTCAGGTTTCTAACGTAGATCACGAGAACGTGCACTATGGTAAGGCTGGTCGTATGAGAAACAAGGGTTGGAGACCGACAGTCAGAGGTTCTGTAATGAACCCGAACGATCACCCGCACGGTGGTGGTGAAGGTAAGTCTCCGATCGGACGTCCGGGTCCTGTTACTCCTTGGGGTAAGCCGGCTCTGGGTTATAAGACACGTTCGAAGCATAAGGCATCAGATAAGTATATCGTGAAACGCCGTAACGGCAGATAAGGGAAAGGAGGCACAATCTTATGAGCAGAAGTATCAAAAAGGGACCTTACGTCCAGGAAGTCCTCCTCAAGCGTGTGAAGGCAATGAACGAGTCCGGCGAGAAGAAGGTGCTCAAGACATGGAGCCGCTCTTCTACGATTTTCCCGGATTTCGTTGGTCACACAATCGCTGTGCATGACGGCAGAAAGCATGTTCCGGTATATGTAACAGAGGATATGGTAGGACACAAGCTGGGTGAATTCGCACCGACCAGAACCTTTAAGGGTCACGCTGGTTCTAAGACATCCAATAACGGTAAAAAGTAAGCGGAAGGAGGAGCTCACATGGAAGCAAGAGCATATCTGAGAAATGCACGGATTTCCCCGCGCAAGGTTCAGATCGTTCTGGATCTGATCCGAAATAAGCCTGTTGATATCGCACTGGCGACTCTGGACCTCACCCCGAAGGCTGCCAGCCCACTGCTGGAAAAGCTTTTGAAGTCCGCAATTGCAAATGCAGAGAATAATCACAGCATGAACAAGGACAATCTGTATGTGGCAGAGTGCTTTGTCACAGCAGGTCCGACCATGAAGCGGATCATGCCAAGAGCACAGGGCAGAGCTTATCGCATTCTGAAGAGAACTTCACATATTACGATTGTTCTGAAAGAAGTAGAATAAATCCAGTAGGAGGTTGAGTTATGGGCCAGAAGGTTAATCCGCACGGTCTCCGTGTCGGCGTCATTAAAGATTGGGATTCCCGCTGGTTTGCAAATAAGTCTGACTTCGGCGATATGCTGGTTGAAGATTATAACGTTCGTAAGTTCATCAAGAAGAATCTGTATGCCGCAGGCGTACCGAAGATTGAAATCGAGCGTTTTGCAGACAAGGTAAGAATCCACATTCACTGCGCAAAGCCGGGCGTTGTAATCGGTCGTGGCGGTGCAGAGATTGAAAAACTGCGTGCACAGCTTGAAAAAATGCTGAACAAGCAGGTTTATGTAAACATCGTAGAGGTAAAGCAGCCGGATATGGATGCACAGCTTGTAGCTGAAAAGATTGCACTGGATCTGGAAAATCGTATTTCCTTCCGTCGTGCAATGAAGCAGTCCATCGGCAGAACCATGCGTCTGGGCGCAAAGGGTATCAAGACAAAGGTTTCCGGTAGACTGGGCGGTGCAGAAATTGCACGTTCTGAAAGCTATCACGAGGGAACCATCCCGCTTCAGACCATCCGTGCTGACATCGACTATGGCTTCGCTGAGGCACATACCACATACGGCAGAATCGGCGTAAAGGTATGGATCTACAAGGGCGAAGTGCTCAAGGGTGACGCTGCAAAGGCTGCCGCTCAGAGAGAAAAGGTAGAGAGAAAGTCCCGTGACAACCGTGGTGGTCGTGATGACAGACGTCGTCGTGACAATCGTGGGGATCGCAGAAACGGCGGCAACTTCCGTCGGGATGCTAAAAGAGAAGGAGGTAACCAGTAATGCTGCTTCCTAAGAGAGTAAAATACCGTCGTGTTCACAGAGGACGTATGACGGGTAAGGCAACAAGAGGCAATTTTGTAAGCAACGGTGAGTACGGTATCCAGGCACTGGAGCCGGCATGGATCACTTCGAATCAGATCGAAGCAGCCCGTATCGCAATGACACGTTACATCAAGCGTGGCGGTCAGGTTTGGATCAAGATCTTCCCGGATAAGCCGGTCACCAAGAAGCCGGCAGGCACTCGTATGGGTTCCGGTAAGGGCGCACCTGAGTACTGGGTAGCTGTTGTAAAGCCGGGCAGAGTGCTGTTTGAGATCGCTGGCGTGCCGGAAGAAACCGCACGTGAGGCAATGCGTCTCGCTATGCACAAGCTGCCGATTAAGTGTAAGTTTGTAAAGGCTGAAAAAGGAGGCGAGCAGTAATGAAAGCATCCGAAGTTAATAACATGTCCGTGGATGAGCTGAACGCAAAGCTGGGCAGCCTGAAGGAAGAGCTCTTCGCACTTCGTTTCCAGCTCGCAGCAAATCAGCTCGAAAATACTGCCCGTATTCAGGCAGTGAAGAAAGATATTGCACGTGTGAAGACCGCAATCCGCTCTGCGGAGCTGTCTGCACAGCAGTAAGAGGAGGGTTTTACTGTGGCTGAGAGAAATTTGAGAAAAACCAGAGTCGGCAGAGTTGTCAGCGACAAGATGGATAAAACCGTTGTTGTTGCCATCGTCGACAATGTAAAACATCCGCTGTACAAGAAGATTGTCAAGAGAACCGTTCGCCTGAAGGCACACGATGAGAACAACGAGTGCAGAATCGGTGATCGTGTAGAGGTTATGGAGACTCGTCCGCTGTCTAAGGACAAGAGATGGAGAGTTACCGAGATCATCGAAAAGGCAAAGTAAACAACTATAGAGGAAACAGAATCTGCTTTATGATAGAAAGCGTTTCTGAAAGGAGGAACTCGCTGTGATTCAGATGCAGTCTTATTTGAAAGTTGCAGATAACACCGGTGCGAAAGAGCTGATGTGCATCAGAGTTCTGGGCGGCACTCGCAGAAGATATGCAAATATCGGCGATGTCGTTGTGGCATCTGTTAAGAAAGCAACACCCGGCGGCGTTGTTAAGAAGGGCGACGTAGTCAAGGCAGTGATCGTTCGTTCGGTAAAGGGTCTGCGCAGAGAAGACGGAACCTATATCCGTTTCGACGAGAACGCTGCGGTAATTATTCGTGACGATAAGAACCCGAAGGGCACACGTATCTTCGGGCCGGTAGCAAGAGAACTTCGTGATAAGGATTACATGAAGATCCTGAGCCTTGCACCGGAAGTACTGTAAGTGGAGGTGTCAAGATGAGTAAGGTTCATGTAAAAACAGGCGACACCGTTATCCTGCTGACCGGCAAGGATGAGTACCAGTACAACGATCCTACAAACAAGTCCAAGGGCAGAAAGACCGGTAAGGTTGTAGCAGTAAGCCCGAAGGAAGGCAAGGTTATCGTTGAAGGGTTCAATATTGTAACCAAGCACGTAAAGCCCACTCGTATGGGTCAGGTTGGCGGCATTGTCAACACTGAGGCAGCACTGTACGCTGACAAGGTTCAGCTCGTTTGCCCGAAGTGTGGGAAGGCTACCAGAGTAGGTCACACTTTTGAGGACGGCAAGAAGCTGCGTGTCTGCAAGAAGTGCGGCAAATCTTTTGAGTAAAGGAGAAACGACGATATGTCTACACTGAAAGAGTATTACAATAGCACCGTTGCTCCTGCAATGATGAAGAAATTTGGCTATGAGAATGTTATGCAGATCCCGAAGCTGGACAAGGTTGTTGTAAACGTTGGTGCCGGCGAAGCAAAGGACAATGCGAAGGTAATCGACGCAATCATGACAGATCTGGCAGCAATCACCGGACAGAAGCCGGTTGTTTGCAGAGCGAAGAAATCGGTCGCTAACTTCAAACTCCGTGAGGGTATGCCCATTGGCGTAAAAGTAACTCTCCGTGGTGAGAAGATGTACGAATTTGTATACAAGCTGTTTAACGTCAGCTTCCCTCGTGTACGTGACTTCCGTGGGATCAACGGCAACTCCTTTGATGGTAAGGGCAACTACTCTACCGGTATCAAAGAGCAACTGATTTTCCCGGAAATCGAGTACGACAAGATTGACAAGGTAAGAGGTATGGATATTAACTTTATCACTACCGCACAGACCGACGAGGAAGCAAAGGAACTGCTGACACTGCTCGGCGCACCCTTTGCAAAGTAAACAGGGAGGTTCAATATCATGGCAAAAAAGGCAATGAAATTAAAACAGCAAAAGACTCCCAAGTTTTCCACACGTGCTTACACTCGTTGTAAGATCTGCGGAAGACCTCATGCCTATCTGAGAAAGTACGGCATCTGCCGTGTTTGCTTCCGTGAACTGGCACATGAGGGCAAGATTCCGGGCGTGAAGAAAGCAAGCTGGTAAAGAGGAGTTACGAAAAGGAGGTCATTGGCATGCAGATTACAGATACAATAGCAGATATTCTGACAAGAATTCGTAATGCGAGTTCCGCACGGCACGCCACGGTTGACGTTCCTGCTTCCAACATGAAGAAGGCAATCACACAGATTCTGTTGGACGAAGGCTATATCAAGGGCTTTCAGGTTATCGAGGATGACAAGCAGGGCGTAATCCGCATCACGCTGAAGTACACAGACAACCGTTCTCCGGTTATCACAGGTCTGAAGAGAGTTTCTAAGCCTGGTCTGCGGATTTATTCTAGCTGTGAGGATATGCCGAAGGTACGCAAGGGACTGGGTATTGCAATTGTTTCTACCTCAAAGGGCATTATGACAGATAAGAAGGCTCGTGAGCTGAACGTAGGCGGCGAAGTCTTAGCATTCGTTTGGTAAGGAGGACACGGGAGTATGTCAAGAATAGGAAAAAAACCGATTAGTGTTCCTGCCGGCGTTGAAGTAAAGTGCGAAGACAATTTCGTTACCGTTAAGGGCGCAAAGGGCACACTGAGCAGACAGTTCTCCAAGGAACTGGGCATCGAAGTCGCAGGCAGCGAAATCGTAGTTACCCGTCCTTCGGATGACAAGGAGCACAGATCCCTGCACGGTCTGACAAGAACACTGATTGCAAACATGGTAGAGGGTGTAACAAACGGTTACTCCAAGACCCTGATTATTGAGGGTGTCGGCTATCGTGCTGCAAAGAAGGGCAAGGACGTAGTAATGAACCTGGGCTTTTCTCACCAGGTAATCGTTACTGAGAACGACGAGATCAAGCTGGATGTACCGCAGCCGAATACAATCGTAGTAAGCGGTATTGACAAGCAGAAGGTTGGTCAGTTCGCAGCAGAAGTACGGGAAAAGCGTCCGCCGGAGCCGTATAAGGGCAAGGGCATCCGCTATGTCGACGAGCATATCATCCGCAAGGAAGGTAAAGCCGGTAAG